>NZ_JAVRBM010000147.1:0-10896 GCF_034531255.1 Nostoc sp. ChiQUE01b
CTCTCTAGTTAACTTTTCGTTACATACTTGAGATTTTTCCCGCCCACTTACTTAATCGTTGCGTATTAATAGTTAATTGCCCACTATTTCCAGTACCCAAAGCGCTGGTTGATAGTCTACTTCCTGTAGTACTTGTCTCTCCAGTTTGTGGATCAATAAATGTTGTTATACCGCTCAAAGTAACGGAATCTGAAGCGTTAACTAATAATTTGCCGCTACTACCGATTCCTAACGATTGCGTACCAATATTTCCACCGTTAGTAAGTGTAAGCGATCGCGTTTCAAGCTGAATATTTCCAGCATCGCCTTGACCAGTGCTGGAAGATGAAATTAAAGCAAGATCGTTTAATAAAATTGAATCATCAGCAACAATCCGAATATCGCCACCCCTTCCCTCATCAAGATTTGAAGAGCCGATCAAGGTATTGCTACCATCAAGTGTGAGTTTTCTCGTGTTGATTTCAATATCACCGCTAGGCTGATTATTAACCTGACCAAAAGCAGACGCAGTAGAAGAACTTGAAATATCACTTCCGCTCAGTGAAATGGCTTCTTGAGCTTTTAGGGTTATCTTTCCACCTTGCCCTTGTCCAGTATTGCCAGAACTAATTGTGGATTGGTTACTTAAATTAATGTTTCGAGTTGTGATTGTAATATCACCAGCTTTACCTATCGGATTGAAGATTCCACTGGTAGTAATAAAACTATTATCGAGGCTGATATCATCCTTTCCATTTAAAATAATATTTCCCCGACTTCTCGGCCCATTACTATCAATTATGCTTTGGTTTTTGAGACGAATCGATTGGCTATTAATTACAATATTTCCTGTATTACCTAAAGAGTTTTCCGAACCCCGACTTGCAATATTACTAACATTATCGAGTGTGACATCGCCAGTTGCATTAACTACTATATCTCCCGCAGTAACACCCGGTTGACCTTCGCCAGTTTGAAGTAATGAACTAATAGAACTATTCCCAGAAAGACTAATATTACCAGCATTAACCGTAATTGCACCCCCTTTACTTGTCAAAGCAAAGGCGTTGTTTTGCAGGAAAATATCTGCTTTTGGTACGCCATCTGGAAAGGCTAACTGCATTTGATTACCGCTACCAATCAACTCAACATTTCCTGTTCCTGCAACTGCACCCAATTCCAAACGATTTCCTAACGAACTTGCAACACCACCATCAAATGTAATATCTCCACCTATTAAATAAAAACTTCCCAGTGTCGCAACTTGACGACTACGGTTAATTATTTCTCCTTGATTAATCTGATTAAACAGCAACGCTGAAGGATTCACCGATAACAAAGGTGCTGCTTGGGGATTTGTGGCACTAAAATTTCCCTGATTCTCAAACTGCACCCCATTTGCAGTTGTCCCAACAAATGAACCCTGTACATCTAAACTGGCTTTTCCCCCAAAAATAATCCCATTGGGATTTATTAGAAATAAATTCGGCTGCGAGTTGCCAGAAGTACCCAGCTTACCCAAAATTTCAGAGCGATTACTTCCCGTCACTCGTGCCAAAATATTCTGAATATCTGCACTAGGACTCAAAAAATAAGCTTCCCGTCCCTCGCTGACGTTAAACTCTCGGAAACTATGAAACAGGTTTATTCCGCGAGTTGCACCACCAGTAATTACTTCAACAGGCGAATCATTAAAATTAGTTACAACATTGGAATTTTCAGGCCCTAATGTGTTGTCCGGCGCGATCGCACTTTGGGCAAAAACAGGAGTTGGAACAAATGCGACTATTCCAAATAAACTCCAGGCACTTGCTATTTTCAAACACAGATTGCAGAATTTTTTATCGATCGCAACAGTTTTCTTAAAATATTGTGTTGTTGAGGATAGTGGCACAATAATAGCTTGACGTTGTAGCGATCGCAAAATCATAAGCTGTGATAAAAATAATTAATTTGATTTGTAGTATACCGCTATTTAGATAATAAACTTATGATTTTTTATTGGTAAACATTCATGACAGAAATGTTCTGCACATTGGTGTTTGCAGTTTTCTGCACTCTGCTTTGCTGAAATCTGCAATTATATGAGCAACGAGTTGAAAGATTTATTTTGAAAATCAGTTTAATCTAAAAACTATCAGGAACGATTAATAAACAAAAACACCAAACACAATATTAGTTTTTAAGTAATTACATCGTTTCTAATTTACTTTATTTTTTGAGTTTTGCCTTTATTTACGATTCAGTTGATTACTGGGAATCTCAATAGGATGCTTCCAATATATCCACCAAAAAATCAGGAGTTTTAAATATGTCTGCGTCTGAATATGTTATGCACAATATATTTAACAAAATTGTTAGTGAGTACCATCCTTTTGCGGAGTATCAGGGTTATGCAGAAGGAGAGAATGGATTCATAGTTTACTATCAAGGAACAAATGGTCAGCAACATATGGTAGTAGACACAGAGGGCAATATCATCTCTGATTCGACGATGGGAACCACTCGTTCTCTAGGCATATTAGCTGTGGGTGCAGCTTTTGTTTCGGCGTTGATGGGTGGTGAGTAGATTATTAATTGCCTGCCAAAGGAGTCAAAGGCGATCGCACTTGTTATTCTGAGTATTTGAAATGCGATCGCTTTAGTGCCTCAGTAAAGAAAATGGATACCTATTACAGTAAACAAAGGTGCGAAAAAATGAAAAAAATTTCTGGAAAATTGGTAGCAAGTTTATTTGTTGTCCCACTTACTGTTTTCAGCTTTTCACTTAAAAGTAATGCTCAAGTCTATAATGGCGAAACAGGAGACAATGGGAATAGAGAACTACAAATTGCAAATTATTTAAATGAAAGAAAACAAATTATAGATAACTGGATTAACGCTATAGAAAATGCAAACAATCTAGGGAATCCAAGTCTTGCAAATCAGTATAAACCAGTTGCTTGCACAAATTCTCTATTATTCCAGGCAGACTTACAAAAGCGTGTAATTAGTGGTGAAATTCCTTCTGATAATGAAAATTTAAAATTACTAGAAGCGAGCATTCAATATCTTCAACTAAATTATTGCTAATAATACTTATCAGAAGAGGGTAATATCATGTCCGGTTAAACACTTGTCATTGCGTTCGCTCTTAGCGTTCCCGAAGGGTACGAAGTGAAGCAATCGCAGAGGTCTTGCGATTGCTTCGTTCCACTTCGTTCCACTTCGTTCCACTTCGTTGCACTCGCAATGACATATTACAAGTAATTTGCCAAACACGATATAATTCCTTTAATACTATTAATTTATGAGACTCTGGAAAAGTCGTGGCGCGATCACAACCCACAACTATACATTTTGATACTTTGTCAGGTTCTGCTGACTTCAAGAACACTGGTATTCGATCAGCTATTTATCTCAGAGCTAAATTTTGGTACTTTATAGAAATAATAAATAGCAATAAAATTCAGTGTTTACAGGAGCTAGTTTGCGGTAATTTCGTTCGATTTATCAGCCACTTTGACTTGTCCCAAAACAAGACGATGCTGACTCGACCATGCAGTGACTAGGTGCAAAGCTGTTTTTACCAATACTCTATTCATCTGCTTCATCTCCAGAATTGTTACGGAGACTTTTGGTAAAAACTATAGCACTAAAAGAAAACGGTAGAATACGCCCAAATAACGAATGATGCTGTGCTAACTTAACCCGATTGCCGCCAATGTGTCGGTGCTTCGATATAATCAGGTAGGCGAGTGGTGCGATCGCCAGAAGAATGAGTTTAATTTGGTCTACTAATTTTTAATTGCGATTGTGAATTATATCGTGGGTAGGCATTGCTCAAGATGCTAAAACTTCACTGAGGATAACAACAGGTAAACCACGAACATTACGAAAGCCTTTATCGTTGGTAACAAATTGGTTAGAATTAACAGATAAAGCTGTTGCAGCATGAATAGCATCGGGTGTTTTGAGGTTACTTGTAGCCCGAAGATTAGCAGATTGTCGCAGTATTGATTGACTAATAGGAATTAACTGCACTTGAGATGATAATAATAGTTCTTCATAGTCTGTTACTAAAGAATTATTGCCATTACGTAATGGAACAACTAAAACCTCCATTAATATTAGTTCACTGCTGATGATTTGAATATCTCCTGTATAAAAATTAGACCATAGTGGTTGCAGAAGAGAGTAATAATCAGGGTTGCCTTCAATAGTATAAATAGCCACCGAAGTATCTATATAAATAGAGCCACTTGTTGGAAGTATTAGCTGTCCCATGATAAGCGTTCTTCTTGTAGTTGTCTGTCTATATCCTCAGCAGTTCGAGAAGGGTGTCTCCTACGACTTTCTTCTATAATGTCCAGTACAGAACGATGTTTTGGTTCAGTTTTTTCTGGTAAAATCACAAATACATCAACGCTATCGCCTATTTCAGCTTCTGGAATTTCAATTTCTATTTTTTTTCCTGGTAAAACTTTGGTTGTGATACGTAAAGCTGATTGCATGGTTTGTCCCTCAACATTGATTAATAGTCTACGCAAGATTGTTCTCTTCTATATTCTCTTACCAGACATAGCTTTCATCTGCTTCATCTCCAGAATTGTTACGGAGACTTTTGGTAAAAACTATAGCACTAAAAGAAAACGGTAGAATACGCCCAAATAACGAATGATGCTGTGCTAACTTAACCCGATTGCCGCCAATGTGTCGGTGCTTCGATATAATCAGGTAGGCGAGTGGTGCGATCGCCAAGTGCCTCTCTAATCTGCTGCAACTCTAAGTTTTTCGCTCCTGTCAAAATAGTCCCTTCCAATTTGACATCACTGAGATTAGCTTGTGAAAAGTTAGCTCCCATGAGGTTTGCTTGAGTCAGGTTAGCTTGATAAAAGGTTGCCCTATACAGGTTTGCTCCAATCAGATTAGCCTGATATAGGTCAGCTTCCGTTAAGCTAGCTTCCGAAAGGTTGGCAAAATAGACTTCTGTTTGATGGAGTTTGGCTGCATTCAAATTAGCCCCAGAAAGGTTAGCTCCATTTAAGTTCGCCCCACAGAGATTAGCACCAATCAAACCCGTTTGGTGCAGGTTGGCTTTACCCAATTTTGCTCCTTGCAAGTTAGCTAAAAATAACTTTGCTCCAGAAAGGTTAGCTACTTTTAAGGTCGCTTGTTGTAAGTTAGCTTTATAAAGGTTCGTCCCCTGTAAATTAGCTGCACGCAGACTTGCACCAGAGAGGTTGGCTGAACGCAGGTTTGCTCCAGAGAGGTCAGTACGATTCAGGTTAGCCCAACAAAGGCTGGCTCCATATAAACTAGCTTTTAGTAATTTAGTTTCATAAAGAATCGACCTAATAAGTTTAGCGCCAGTAAGGTCTGCTCCACTCAAGTCAGCCCCACGTAAGTCAGCCCCACTCAAGTCAGCCCCACGCAGGTCAGCTTGTTGCAGGTTAGTTTTTAGCAGGTCTGCTTGTCTAATATCGGTGTTACGTAAATCAAGTTTCTGATCTTTTGGGTCTTCGAGTAAATTACGCCTGCCGATAACAGTCAGGGCTGCTTGAATATCGGTACGTATTTTGGGGAATTCTTCATGGAGATTTTGCTCCAACTGCGGCGTTGGATGCGACCCACCTCGACGCCGACTTGAGTAAATTGCTCCTTGATATTCCGGGTTTTGTTGCTCGCCTTTTACGTGCTGGATGGGTGCATTCTCTCGCACAAAGGCAGTGAGGATTTCCATAATTGTCCAGTGTTCTTGAGGAAAATCCTGAGCAACCCTTTCTAAAGCATAAATTGCGCCTGTCCGGGTTTCCACCTTTTCATGGCCAAGCTGGGCAATTGCGCCCATAAAGCGCTCTGCAATCAATCTGTCTTGATTAAGTTTTGCATTTTGCAAGCCAATTTCTAAGTTTTTCTCAGATGCGATCGCACTCTTGTGCATCGCTTGGGCACGCCTTGCTGTATAATAAGTATTAAACATTGCTGCTGATGTAAGAAAAACTATTGCAGTAGTTGTTAAAGCTTGGTTTCTATAGTGGATTTTTTCTTGAATTGACAATTGTTTAATATTGGACAAGACAAAGAAAATTACAGTCAACGAGCAGCCAAATATAACTGTTAAAGTTATCAACCAATTCAAAAGAGCGTCTGTCTTTTTAGAAGACATGATAAAAATTTTCCTTACAACCTAGAATTATTACTTAGCTGTTTAGGAAAAATAGTATAGCATTTAGCAGAAAATTATAATAGGTGTCAAAACACTCATTGAACTAGGCAATGATATCGAATATACTTTTACATCACGATACAAAGAAATGCTTGCGGTACAAGAATTACGAATTACGCTCAAAAGAGGGAATGGAGAGTTTTTAGCGTTTAATAAGCAATCAAGCGGATATGATATTACTCAGAGAATTTGGTTTCTCTGAGGTTTGCGCCATCGAGTATGGTGTCATAGAGAATTGCTCCATGCAAGCTAGCTAAATATAAACTAGCACGATGCAGGTTAGCTCCAGAAAGGTTAGCTTCAGAAAGGTTAGCTGCACTGAGAATTGCTCCTTCTAAGTTTGCTAGATATAAATTAGCTCCTTCTAGATTCGCTGCACTAAGTATTGCCCCCGCTAGATTAGCTTCTCTAAGATTAGCCCCAGCTAGATTAGCTTGATAGAGATTTATCTGTTGTAGATTCGCCCCTTTCAAGTTTGCTCCTCTCATATCCGTGAAGCTCAAATCTAGTTGCTGATTTACTGGGTCTTTGTTTGCATCTCTTCTGACGATAACAGTCAGGGCGGCTTGAATATCTAAACGAATTTTTGTTGACAGGTTGCTTGTTACTTCCTCTTGGAGCATATAAGGAGCATTTTTTCGTACAAAAGTAGTAAGAATGTCTATGATTATCCAGTGGTACTGTGAATGATTATGGGCAATTTGCTCTAAATCATTAATTACAGCTACATTGGTTTCTATAGTATTATTTCCAAGCTGTTCACTTGCTATTGTTAAGCGTCGTTTTAGCAACTGATGCTGATTTTGTTTAACTTGTTTCTGGAAAACAAGTATGTGCAGGAGTATTTTTGAGAGTTGGACGTGAGTTTTTGATAAAATATTTTTCATAGTATTAAAAGTATTAATAATTAATGAAAATAAATTTAAATGCCTGTTTTTGATTGAATAAATTACTCGCGTCTGCTATTGTTTCATACATAGTTGTACTGAAATATCCTAAGAGGATGTTTGAAAAGTCCTTAGTGATGTATTAAATACTTTTAGATCCCCCTAAATCCACACCACTTGCTTCAAGTCGGGCATTGCCCGCCCAACACAGTGGCTCCCCTTAAAAAGGGGGGCTTTGATTCCGTTTTCCCCCTTTTTAAGGGGGGCTAGGGGGGATCAATAAGTGCCTAATATCACAGCCGACCACTTTTCAGATAACCTCTAATGTAACCAACAAAATGTAAAATACAACTTTCGATTAAGTAGACATAAGCATAGAGACTCTTGCAATCGCCAATAATCAGTTGTATTCACTGACCATTAACTCTCATCATGATAATTTTGATTTATTTATAATTATTAATTAACGAAAAATGACTATTAAAGTTCAGCAAAATATACAACCAATAGTTAAAAATCTGGTGTTAATTGGTGGCGGTCATAGCCATGCTATTGTTATGAAAATGTTCGGTATCAAACCGTTAATAGGAGTACGTTTGATACTGATTACCACAGCATCAGAGACAGCCTACTCTGGGATGTTACCAGGACATATTGCCAGATTTTACAGCCACAATGAATGCCATATTGACTTGCGACCCTTGGCGAACTTTGCTCAAGCACAATTGTATATTGACACGGTAGTTGCCCTTGACTTGAAAAACAACAAAGTTCTCTGTGCTAACGGACTTGTGGTAGATTTTGATGTGCTGTCTATTGATATTGGCAGCACTCCGGCTATACTGTCTGTATCAGGTGCGGCAGAATATGCGATCGCAGCTAAACCAGTATCGCAGCTATTAGAGCATTGGTATGAACTAATTGAAGCTGTAAGTAAAAATCCTCAAGAACCAATTAGGATTGCGATCGTAGGTGGAGGCGCTGGCGGTGTAGAATTAGCGCTATCGATGCAATCTCGTTTACATCAGATTTTGGATGAAACTCAACAACCTATTCAAAACCTAGAAATTCATTTATTCCAGCGTGGACAAGAACTGATGCCCAATTATCATCAATCAGTGCGGCATCAACTTCAGCACATTTTAACTGACCGAGATATTAAGTTACATCTGGGAGAAACTGTGTGTAAAATTGCACCTAAAACCCATAATGAAGCTAAAGAAGTATTTGAAATAAAATGTAAATCTGGTTTGACAGTAGAGTGCAATAAAATTTTTTGGGTAACACAAGCATCAGCACCCGAATGGTTAAAAAACGCTGGACTAGGAACTGATGAGCAAGGTTTTATTTTAGTAGAAGACACGCTGCAATCTCAAACGCACCCGCAGGTATTTGCATCTGGTGACATTGCCACAATGGTAAATCATCCACGTCCGAAAGCTGGGGTATTTGCTGTTAAGCAAGGTAAACCTTTGTTTGAGAATTTGCAGCGAATTTTATTAGGCAAGCCGCTCAAATCTTATAGACCACAGAAACAATATTTGAGTTTAATTGGTACAGGAGACAAACGAGCAATCGCAACCAGAGGCACTTTTACTTTACCACCCCACAAACTCTTGTGGTATTACAAAGATTGGATTGACCGCTGTTTCATAGAAGGCTTCCGCAACTTCTGAAGACACACAGAGGTGTAATGGTAGTGGCATGGCGCAGGTAAAATAATGCAAGTATGTCGTTTGACACTCGCCATTGAAAAGACAAAGGTATCGTTCCCAGTTTTCTCTATTGAACTGTGTAGGCAAGCATTTACCGCAGGCATCGCCACTTCAAAATTGAACTCAATTCTAATTATTGCCGGAGTTTTCTCTCAACCAAGGCATCCCACCGAAACACCACGAGTAACATGACAATTCCTAACACTGCAAAGTTGAATGGTACTAGCAAAGATAATATGACAAATAGGCATTCCATTGGCAGAAACTACCCTGAAAAATACAGTAGTAGGAGAATACCATGACAACGCTGCTGAATGAGACGGTTGAAAGGCTGAAGACCAATGTGAAGGGTCATGTGGTACTTCCTAATGATCCGAGTTATGACGAAGTTCGCGAAATATGGAATGCGATGATCGATCGCAGACCTGCTGTCATCGTGCAGTGTGCAGAAGCCGATGACATTCGCTATGCGATCGCATTTGCGCGAGAGAATGGGCTTGAAATATCAATCAGGGGCGCTGGACATAACATCGCGGGGAACGCTGTATGTGATAACGGCCTGATGATCGATCTTTCAACCATGAGGAATGTCCGCATTGATGCTCACAAGAGGCGTGCTTATGTCGAACCAGGTGCCACACTTGGTGATTTTGATAAAGCGGCACAGGTGCATGGGTTAGCTACTCCAGTGGGAAT
The DNA here is from genome assembly GCF_034531255.1 of Nostoc sp. ChiQUE01b. Lineage (NCBI taxonomy): Bacteria > Bacillati > Cyanobacteriota > Cyanophyceae > Nostocales > Nostocaceae > Nostoc > Nostoc sp. ChiQUE01b. The sequence goes on from NZ_JAVRBM010000147.1 coordinate 9,486, forward strand.
TAATTCAACGACTGGTATAGCAGGTCTTACCTTGGGTGGCGGTTTCGGTTGGTTGACGCGTAAGTACGGCATGACAATCGACAATCTTGTCTCTGCAGAAGCGATCGCAGCGGATGGGAATAAGATACGAACAAGCGAAAACGAAAACGCTGACCTTTTCTGGGCGATTCGAGGTGGCGGCGGTAACTTTGGGATCGTAACTGAGTTTGAATTCGCTCTTCATCCTGTAGGCTCTGAAATATTGGCTGGGTTGATCGTTTTTCCGTTTAGCCAAGCCAAACAGGTACTGACACAGTATCAGAAATTTGCTGAATCAGCCCCCGAAGAACTCAATGTGTGGGTAGTACTTCGCAAGGCTCCGCCACTGCCTTTTCTTCCTGTGAATGTGCATGGCAAAGAGGTAGTCGTGCTGGCTGTCTTTTATGTAGGTGATATTGTAGAGGGTGAGAAACTGATCGAACCTCTACGTAGTTTTGGCAATGCCTATGGCGAACATATCGGTGTTCAGCCATATCTAGAATGGCAGCAAGCTTTTGACCCGTTGCTGACACGCGGTGCTAGGAACTACTGGAAATCTCATAATTTCACAGAGTTACATGATGGAGTACTGGATGCGATCGTGGAATTCGCCAGCAAGCTACCCTCACCACAGTGCGAAATCTTCATAGCATTAATTGCAGGGGCATCTAACCACGTCTCGGCAGATGCCACGGCATATTACCATCGGGATGCGAAGTTTGTGCTTAACGTGCATGGACGATGGGATGATGTAGCGCACGATAAGATATGCATTGCATGGGCACGTGAGTTTTTCCAAGCTTCTGCCCCCTATGCATCCGCTGGTGCCTATGTGAACTTCATGACTGAAGAGGAGGGCGATCGTGTCGCAGCAGCTTACGGCTCTAACTACGATCGCTTGGTACAGATCAAGAAGCGGTACGATCCTGAGAACATTTTCCATCTCAACCAGAATATCAAACCGATCCGAAAATGCTAACAATTGCTAACAAATGCCCGCATTTTCTTCCTGTTTCATCCTGGAAGTGTCGGCACTATCCAGTCCACAGGCTAACACGGTCAATCTGACCGCTTCTTGACTTAAATTAACAGCAGCATTCAAATCTCTATCACACTCAAAACCACAGTAATCACATTGGAATACTCGTTGAGACAGTGGCAGAGATAATTTTTTCTCCCCACAACTAGAGCAAGTTTTACTACTGGGATAAAATCTATCTACAACTACTAACTTGCTACCATACAGTTGAGTCTTGTATTCTAACTGACGACGGAACTCATAAAAACCCATATCAGCGATAGCTTTAGATAATTTACCATTCGCTAACATTTCTGATACATTAGACCCGTCCTAAAACTTGCAAGCAAGTATATATAAGGCTTTGAGACCGCC
>NZ_JAVRBM010000148.1:0-10587 GCF_034531255.1 Nostoc sp. ChiQUE01b
TGTTTTTGCGATCGCTCCTAATTATACTTTGTCGAGAGTGATAAAAGAGGGTTAAGCATATTGGTCAAGAGATACATCAAACCACAGCATTGCGCGATTGGTTACGCCCAGCCGTAAGTCCTGCGGACAGGCTTAACCAAAGCGGAGCATCTCTGCAACAAGAAAGCGATCGCCGAGAGAGTAACGATGACCAACAGGCTAAAAGTAGCCTGATTGCAAGTTGATATATCTAAAAACTGCATTAAGGAAGGTGAATCATGAAATCTAAACTTACCTTTATCAGATTGATAGCACTGATTCTAATTTTTGAACTTGGTTCTATCGCCAGTCCAGCCCTTGCTCGCACTCAAGACAACGGTCGAGATCCAGTAGCTGCTGCCGTAAGTAACAAAACTACTGGTAGTATTTTCACCTCAGACACAGCATCTCAAATCAATGATTTTGTCGGAGATGTCAAAAATTTCGCTCAAAATGACCTATTTAATCCTCTTGGCAATCTGCTCAATTCTACCTTGGGTGCAATTCAAATTCCAGATTTAAACAAAGTTTTGGCAGGAATCATGAACGGTTCAGCCAACAACGACCCTGGTGCGGTGCTGTCTGAAACTTTGGAGAATAAAACCAATGGCCAAAGCTCTTATGGTATCCGTGAAGACCTTGGTAAATATGCTACTAGAACAGTTGCCACAGAGATCGCTAATCAGGCTACTTTGAGCCAAACAGCCCAAAGTCAGATGGCTCAAATTAAGCAAGCTACTCAACAAGATACTCAAGAAAGCGTCAGCTTGGGTGAGGAATCCCAAAGTTTAGATGTCACCCAACAGATTTTGCAAAACCTATCCCAACAGACTGCCCTTAGCAGTCGCGTCAACGAGCGGATGCTTATTGAAGCCCAGCAAGCACGCATTGACAGGGCATTGAGTAACACCTTAACCGCTCAAACAGCCAAGGAACTTTCAGCCATCAATACTGCCGATCGCCGTAAGAGTGTTGCCGCAGGTAATGCTGCCACTCAACAGGCGGGGTTATTGATCATGCCTGGTGGCATTACCCTTGGTTCTGACAAGTAGTAGCTACGAATTGGAATCTTAGAGCTAGTACCACCGTGAAGTCAAAAAGCTGATTAATCAACCTTTTTAGCTATTTTGTAGCAAGTTTTAAGAGTAGGAATATGGTTGGCTTATTTATGTCGTGCTGTACTAGTTCTAAGTAATTAATTAGACATTGTAAATCAATTACAACTTACGCAAAACCTTCCATTTCTTCGTGTCTTACCTTCTCTACGAGAGGCTGCGCCCTAAGCGGAGCTATGCCGCAGGCTTTATGGGACGCTCCGCAAACTCATTCCTTATCCGTTAGTCCTGTCAATTTTAGCTGCGATCGCTAACGCTTTCGACACTCATGATCCACATTATTGCTCAATCATTTCCACTAACAGGCGGAGAATCCGATGCCCTAGAAATTATCTCCAGTTCTTTAGAACTTTCTCGCGCCACAGTTGAGTCGTGGAATACCGTCTGGCTAATTACTTTAGATCCGCTCGGTTCAGCATTATGGATTGGCTTGATTAAATTGGGCATCACTTTGGGAGCCGCCAGCATCTTATTTGTGGCGCTGACCACTGGCAAGGAAATCATTGAAAAGCAATCATGGTCAGAACTGGCATCAATCTTTGTTTGGCCCTTCGTGATTATGATTTTCTTGGGGGCTAACGGCAATATGCTGGCGAAGACAATTACTGTTATCCGAGGCTTTGCTTACAACCAAGTGCAAAGCGTTCTTCAGCTTCAAGTTGGTGAACTAACATTTCGAGATGCTATTACCAATGTGGCAATTAGCAGTATCGCTAGACAACAGCTAGAAAACCTCTATAGCGAATGTCAAGGAAAAGTCGGTACAGAGTTAGTTGAATGCTGGAACTCAAAGCAAGCCCAGGCACAGGCAATTGTTACCAAAGCTGAAGAGGAAGCTAAATCTCCACTCCAACCACTACGAGATTTTGCTAGTTTTCTCTGGAATAGAACTTTGCCTGGTCAAATCGGTACTGCTGTTCAGTTTGCCAACGATCCAGGTAGTGTGTTTCGAGATACTGCCATCCCCATTATTCGCTTTATCCTGTATGCCCTGCAATGGGGCTTTGTAAACATCTTGGAAGCTGCTCTGTTGCTAACAGCATTATTTGCGCCGATCGCAGTTGGTTTATCTTTGCTGCCATTACAAGGTCGTCCTATTTGGGCGTGGCTAACAGGGTTTATTTCCTTGTTTGGTGTTCAACTTGGTTACAACATTTTAGTAGGTTTAGCAGCTGTCGTCCTGGTGAAGTCGGGCGCTGAATTAGCATCTGATGTCGCATTTTTATGTTTCCTGAGCATCTTTGCACCAGTTTTGGCGGTATTGATAGCTGGAGGTGGGGGGATGGCTATTTATAACGGCATTTCTGCCAATGTCAAAGGCTTAATCGATATTTTTAGCAGTGCCATTGGAACTGCAACCAGTATTGCTCTACTCCGCAGGGGGTAATACCAATTTTGGATTTTAGATTTTGGATTTTGCGGAAAGTCCCCAGTCCCTAGTCCCCAGTCCCTATTTTCAAGACGGGCATCATAAACTTTCCAAGACAAATTAAAAACCTTTAACACAAGGCTGTTCGGTGGATTTTCAAACAATACTACTTATGCCAATTTGGTATGACTCTGCAAATTAAACGACTTCAAGCTCCATTGCTTCCGGAAGCCAAAAACCTCCTAGCTGTTTGCTTTATCTGCCTAACTGCATTTAATGGTCTCATATTTTTGTTGACTCTATTCACCGCTTTCAGGGTCAATAAAATTGCTGATCGCAAGACGACTTTTGCCCAGTTGGTAAATGGTGAGACAATCTACATTTCTGAGCAAGACCGCAACTGGCGCTATCCAGCTGTAATTCAAAAGGTAGTTAGTGACTGGACAACCCTAACATTTAACTGGGATGACAAACTCACTGGCACTAATCAACCAGACCAAGGCATTCAAGTTGGTAGAAATGGGCGCATTCCTACAAATACTTGGTTTGCTTCCCTGCTGCTAGAACCGGAATTCGCCAAAGCTTCTCTACCGAAGATAGCCGAATTAGTTCCTACCAGCTTCTTTTCAGGTCAGCTGCGTAGCACCACTATTATTTCCTATTTGTCAGAACCGAGAGCAGTACGACCTGGGGAATGGGAAATAGACATGATTGCTACCCGCATCTTAGTTGACCGCACTACTGGTAGAGATGAGCGTATTTCTTTTAACCGCACATTTACCGTCCAAGCAGTGGAGATTCCCCGATCTCCTTTGGGTAAAGATGCCCCCTTGGTAGAACAGAAAATTTATGAAGTGCGATCATCTGGACTGCAAATTACCAAGATGGTTGAGTTCAATTCTCAGCAACGACGCTAAAGGAAAAAGGTAGAATTATGACCAATTCAAATCAAAACCATGAATTTGACTACCTAAACGAAAAATCAGCAGAGTTTTCGCCGGGATTCAACATTACTAACGGCAATCATCGCTCTACCCAAGCCACTTTGGTCGCTGATGATGATATCAGCCCTGAAGAGGAGCAGTTGTTGGCAGGTTATAACCCTACTGCAAATCACCTCATTTCCGAAGAATATCGCTTGAAACAAGATGCAGAAGGAGCAGTAGAGCGACCGTTAGCAGAAAAACCTAGTGTGCGACTAGGTTCGGTAGTTGGCTTAGTGGGAATGGTTATTGGCTCTGTAGCACTGCTCTGGTTTGGATTTCTCCAACCGAAACCTCCTGTCAAACAAGTAGTCCAAACCCCTACTACATCTCCAAAAGACGAACCAGTTTTAGATGAATCTGCCGAACTGAAAAGCAGATTAGCGTTTCAAGACCAACGGCAACAACTTAAAGTGGAACCTGTTGCTGCTAAATCCCCAAATCCAACCCTACAAAATAAACCTAAACCAAAGCCATCTCAACCTCCTCAGACTTTTTCACCGCGCACAACTCCTGCATCACGCATAACACCAATAACTCCTGTAAGAATTTCTCAACCTGCGCCCCCAGTAGTGCGGTATATTTCTCCCAATCCTGTTAGTTATCAAGCTTCAACACCAATACGACAGCCTGAAAGGAATGTCGATCCTTTCCAGCAGTGGAGCCAACTAGCTAGCCTGGGACAGTCGCAAATCGGTAACTCTAAAGCAGCTGAAACTCAGTCAGAAGTTGCTGTTAACACTCAAACTCCAACAGGCTTGAAACCAACAGCTAGGACATCCATTTCCACTCCTGAAGACCCTGGTATTCAAACAGTTTTAATTGGCTCCAAAAGCACTAACAGTAAAACTGATAACTTAACTCCAGGAATGGTAGGTATCCTCAATCGCACCCCTGTAGCTCTAGCCAATCTCAATGTAAATGAAACTAAAGAGGTAGCACTGAGTACATCTGCTCCAGGTAGAATTATCATGCCGATGATTTGGGATCAGGGAGGGAATAATCCCAGCGATCGCTTTGCTATCGAATTAACCAAACCTCTCACAGCCACAGATGGCACGGTGGCACTCCCGGCTGGTACTGTTTTGGTAACGAAAACAGTGGCAGTAGGTAAAAAGAATAACTTGGTATCTGCTAGTGCGATCGCGCTTGTTTACTCTGACTCCCAAGGCACAGTCAAACAGGAAACCATTCCAGCTGAGACTCTGTTAATTCGCGGTAGAGGACAGCAACCATTAATTGCTAAAAAGCTGAATGATGTGGGGACAGATATTGCCCAACAAGATTTATTAGTTGGATTACTCAGTAGTTTGGGTAAAGTGGGAAGCATAGTGAATCAGCCCCGCACTCAATCTAGCACTGTTGTTTCTAGTGGCACTTTTAACCAAAGTACTATTACTAGTAACTCTAATCCTCAAATTTGGGCGGCGGCGCTAGAAGGCTTTTTTAGTCCAGTCAGTGAACGTCTGTCTAGACGCTCTGACCAAGCAGTGCAGGAATTACTACAACGTCCAAATATCCAGTTTTTACCTGAAGGTACAGAAGTCTCGGTTGTCGTCAATAGTTTTTTGAAAGTTGAACGATGATACCAATTTGGTATAAGTAGCCAGCAATTTAAAATTCAAACAGATTGAAGTCGAGTTATCTACAGAATCCTGGCTATTGAATAGATACAAACTGAACGTTCTACAACTTAATATTTGAGATTAATAGAACAGCCTATAAGTCAAAACTTCTAGTCCAAAATTCTTTCATTAGTATGAAACAATTTGCCACTCTTGTTATTGCTAGCACCACAATATTATTTGGGGTTACGATACCTGTTGTACAGGCACAAGCACAAACTCCTGCATATCGCTTGATTGAACGGGATATGGCTGCAAGCAATAGGATTCAGGTTCAAATTACTCCAGGACGTGCTACGCCTATTAGCTTCACTCAAACCGACGAGGCGATCGCCTACATTTTGGTAGCAGATCCTTCACGACTGATCTACACCACAGATACAGATTTAAAAAGCGGACGCGCTACAACGATTTTTCTGAGGCCAATCCAACCGCTAAAGTTTCCAGGGGCTACCACTACTGCTATTACTAACTTACTTGTCCAAACTGTAGACAAAACGGGACAAAAACGACTCTACAACTTCGATATCGTTCCAGTGCGTAGAAACACTGGGTATGTTGGTATTCAGATTGCAAATGCGTTGGTCGTACCCTTACAGGGAAGCAAGCTACGCATAGCGGACGCACCAGAAGACGTTGCCGTACCCCTACGGGGAAGCAAGCTACGCGCAGCGTCTCCGATAGGCTTCGGCACTGCACGTAGACGCCGAACAGCTTCTGAAAGTAACGCAATCGCTGGACAACAGACACTATTAATAGATAAAAATCGCAGAGCGAGAGTAGATGATATTGAAACCGGGCTGAGAATTGCTATTAATCGGGGTTACACCAACAAAAGCGATCCAGTTGTTCCTAAAGTGCAGCAAGTTTTAGACCTATTGCGAAATAGCAGAGTAACATTCCCAGAAGCAGCTAAATCTGTTGGTGTTCCAGTTGAGGTTATTTCTGAATTAGGAAGAATCGCCTTAAATGACCGCCTACTGAGACTAGGACAGCAACGCTAGAGGTGATGCACTGGTTAAAATAGAAAGGAATTGACATTTAATCAAGTTTTTAATACCTCAATGATCTTGTCCACAAGTTCCATTGGCTTAATTGGCTTGGCAATAAAAAGTTGAAACCCTGCTTTTAAAATACCTTGCTCATTTTTGGCTTCAGCAAAAGCAGTAAGAGCGATCGCTGGAATTTGTCCCCCTTGTTCTATACTGCGGGAGCGAACCTGACGAATCAAGGTAAAGCCATCCTCATCTGGCATACTGATATCACTAATCAGTAGAGCGGGCGAGCGCTGTTCTAAAACTGCCAATGCTTCTTTTACTGATGCTGCCACTAATACATCTGCCCCGGCGCTTTGAAGAACAGTCTGCATTAACATCCGAGCATCTGCATCGTCATCCACAACCAGAATGCACAAGTTCTGCAATTGGGTAATTTTCTGATTGCCATGCAGCAATTCTCCAAGGAATAGTTCATCATTGCTTAAGTGCGTTGTCATTTTCACGATAGGTAGCCTCACCGTGAATGTCGAACCCTTGCCGAATCCCGCACTGGCTGCTGTGATATTGCCATTGTGGAGTTCTACAATTGTCAGAGCGATCGCAAGTCCTAACCCTAATCCACCAGCAGAACGAGTAGTGGAAGCATCACGCTGACTAAACCGTTCAAAGACGAATGGTATAAATTCTGCTTCTATGCCCCTCCCTCGATCGATAACAGTAATCTGAGCTTGAGACTCAACTTCTTCCAATCTGACCTCTACACTTTCATTCTTGGAACTAAACTTGATTGCATTTGAAAGCAAATTCCAAACCACCTGTTGTAAACGAATGGCATCACCTAAAACGTTGGACACAGCATCAAGATGTAACTTAATTTGAATGCCCTTTGTTTCGGCTGACAATCGAATAGTATCTGCTGCTGACCGAATTACACTTGCTAGGTCAACAGGTTCGATTTCCAAATTCATCTCGCCCTTCTGCATCCTAGCCAGATCCAACAAATCGTCAATTAAGCGAACTTGTAGACGGGCATTCCGCTCAATCGTTTCCAGTCCCTCAATTTTCAGTGCTTCATCCATCTCAGATTCAGTTAGCAATAGTTGCGCCCAGCCGTGGAGATTATGCATGGGAGTACGTAACTCATGAGACAAGACAGCGACGAATTCATCCTTTACTCGATTTATTTCTGCCAGTTCCTCAGTCTTTTGTCTGAGTTCTTCCTCTACACGCTTTTGTTCAGTGATATCAATGCCGATTAAAAATGCGGCTCTGTTCTGGTCATATTTTTGAGCCACAATTAAATAGCTACGATCTGCGCTTATGGATTTCAACTCATATAATGCTTCAGATTGATCTCCAGCAAAGAAATTTTGCACGAACTCACGAAACCCATTACCGTTAGCTAAGAAACCAATATCCTGACCAACAAAAGCTTCGGGAGACAAATTAAAACTATCAGCTAAGTGCTTGTTGACACCTAGATAGCATAAATCGGAACTGACCCAAGATACAATTCCAGGTACAGCCTCCAGTACAGTCTGCAACTGATCTCTAGCAGCTTGCAATTTTCTTTCTGCTTGGTTGCGCTGGGTAATATCTAGAAATACACTTACACACCCCCGCACTTTTCCATCTTCATCAAATAAAGGGGCAGCATACTGCGAGAGATTAATTCTCATACCATCATCACGAACCACCTCAATCTCAGAATCCAGTATTTCTACACCATGAGTGGTAGCATATTGCATAGCTAGTTCTTCTGGAGCTAATTCTCTGCCTGACTGGTAAACTTTAAAGTTAGTTGGACGTTCATCATTAGGAGCGCTGAGAGAGGCATTTGCGTCAACAGGTATGCCAAGCAGTTTGGCAAGAGCCGGATTAGCTCGAATAGTTCGGCATTCTGGATCTTCTGCAATGCCAATGCCAGTTGGAATCACCTCTAACAAAGTTTGTAGTTCTTTAACTCGTCGATTTAAAGCTTGGTTTAACTTGATAATTTTTGCTTCTGCTTGTTTGCGGTTCGTTATGTTTTGGAAGATTGCCAAGCCCGTCAGAATTTTGCTATTTTCATCTTTGACTGGAAAAGTTTGTATTAGATAAACTTGATTGTTATAAGGGATTTCAATACACATTGGAGTACCCTGTAAGGTACTACGGTAAGCTGGTTCTATAAGTTCGTAAGTCTCAGGGAGAACAGTTTCGTGCAGCGTTTTACCTTGGAACTCTTCTTTTGGTAAACCAAAGATTTGCAGTTCTGTACCCTCAGCACCCATAAAGCGCATATCTCGATCAAAGAGAAAAACTACTCCATTGGGTAGATTTTGGGTTAATGTTCGGTATAGTTCTTCACCTTGACGAAGTGAACGCTGACTCTGTAATAAATCTTTTAGATTGATTTGGGCTTCTGTTTTATCAGTATCTGACTGCTGTTTGCTTGACTGGAAGTTAGCTGTTAGCGCACTGATTAATAGACCCTCGATAACAAATAATACAAATTCCAGACTATCGAGAGTAGAAGATGGATTTGTAAAAAAGTAATGACTAGCTAAAGCAGCCAAAAACACTGATGTCAATCCTGAAATGATACTACCGTACCAAGTACTTATAGCGTTCGCAATCAGCCACAAGCTGAAAGAACTTGTGATTCCAGTTAGATGCTCTAGTCCCAGCTTTACTAGCAAAGTTACTCCCACACTGAAAAATGCAATCCTGTAGGACAGGTATTTTTGTTTGATAAATAACATAGAGATGGGAGCAACGGGATGGGGTTTTGTGAGGCCGGATAAAAAACGAGCGATGTCTACGGCGGGCCACGCCTACGCTAAAAACTATTTTCAGTATATTAAAAAATTTAGTATATTTAAATACGTACTAATGCGTAGTGAGGTCTAATGTATGGTGACATGCGCGAAAATTTGTAATCACAAAAATTAAAGTAGGATTTCCGAGTAGCAATAATTTTAAGATTGAGGATGTTTACCTTCATAGAAAAATATATATGTGCAACTCCAGATTTAACTAAATCATCTGAATGTTAAAAAACTTTCAATATATTGATTTCTGATGATGCCGAATGGATATGGAAACATATTCCTCGAACCAGAAGGAGTGTTGTTTTTCAGAGAAGCAAAACCAACAGCTATCGCTGCATTGAGTGGATCAATTAATGGAATTAGCGAAGCGATGATGATCCAAACACTTCCTACTTTCGCTGCAACAGGTTCTTTTCCATTTCAACTAACCCAGCAGCAGCAAAAAGCTTTAGATGCAATGTGGACATTTATACAGCCAACTGTGATGGCTGCTTTATTTCTGCTGGTTGGCTATGCTGGAACCGGTAAGTCAACTATTGTTTTCCAACTAGTTAAAGTTATTGTCGCTGCGGGTAAGCGAGTTGTACTGACTGCACCCACTAATAAAGCTGTAGGTGTGCTGCAACGCATGGCGGCAGAAAATGGCGTAACTGGGGTAGAATTCTTCACCATTCACCAGTTGTTAGGACTGGGTATGGTAACTAGAGGTAAAGAGAAAGTACTTGACCAAACTGGGCCTTCTTACATCAATCTATTTGATGTTGTCTTTATTGATGAATGTTCCATGATTGGCAAACAACTCTGGCGCTGGATTGAGGATGTTGCTAACCAATCATCCACCTGGACAAAAATCAAAATTATTCTCATGGGCGACCCAGCACAGTTAAATCCAGTTAATGAAGCAAAATCCCCTAGTTTTCAAGTGCCAGATAAAGCAGTATTGACTCAAGTTGTGCGTCAAGGAACTGGTAGCCCTTTGTTAGAGTTTGTCACTGCTTCTCGCTATGCAGTCACCAAGAGCAAGTTTCCTTTTGAGCCTTATGCCAAATATCTGCCTGATAAAAGTAATGGGGCGCTGATGGTTAAACGTCAAACTTTGCTGCGCTATGCCTGCAAAAAGATGAAGAGAGAATTTGCTCAAAATCCAGATTGTTTCCGAATTTTGTCCTGGACTAATACTCAAGTTGACTTTTATAATCAGCAGATTCGCACACATTTATATGGTGAAAATCTCAATCGCTTTATTCCTGGAGAGAGATTAATCACCAGAGATCCTGTGATGGCTCCTGATGGTAAAACTACGATTCTTTCTACATCTACAGAGTTTACTGTTTTGGATGTCTTTGGAGATCGTTACAACAACTATGATACTTGGAGGTTAAAGGTAGAGACAGATGAAGGGATTGTGCGTCAAATCTATGTTCTGCATGAAGATGAGCAAAAACAATTTGACCAAGAAACCAAACGCTTACTCAAAAGTGCCAAGCGTAATCCCTTTCTGTGGAAGCAGTACTACAAACATTCAGAGCAGTTTGCCAACATCAGAAACTGCTTTGCATTAACTGTTCACAATAGCCAAGGTAGCACTTTCTTAGAAGCGGGTATTGATGGTAAACGCGAATTTCTCACAAACAATAAAAAATCAATTTATATGGACTGATGTTAG
>NZ_JAVRBM010000149.1:0-9902 GCF_034531255.1 Nostoc sp. ChiQUE01b
CCCTTGTCGCCCTTGTCTACCTGCCCGTGCTTTGTGCCAGTTGCGTAAGTCCTGCATTCTAGGTATTCCACGTCAGAGCTATTACGTATAATTACCTTCATTTCGTACAATAAAATCACACTCGTGTTTGAGCGAAAAATAAGCTGATGTATCTAATAAATACATCAGCTTTTGACTTATCCCAAGATTTCAATCACAGCCGCTAGAATAGCTGGGGCTTTGCCTGAAGCTGGAATGAATAGGCGCTTTTGCCAGTTGATGATCTCGGCGAAACATCCAACAGCTAAGAGTCGCTCTGCCAGTGAGATAGCATTAACCAGTTCTATACGAGGTTCTGTGGCAATATAAGAACGCCGTAAAGTAACGCCACCCGGTAACTGCTGTGAATAGCCTTCGTTTAGCACTAAAGAGACTAACTCCTGTGTGCTTAACAGCTTGTTCTTGAGTCCGAGTTGTTCGCGCACGGTTTGAATGTCGTGAGCATTCACCACCCGACCGAGTATCTTTTGTCCATCGGCAGTTTGTAGTCGGAATACTCGACTACTGTGCTGTGGCAGGATTTTCCAGATAGGCAATAGAATACCAGTGACTAAATGCAGGTAATCGGTAGTGAACTTGGGCAGTGTGTCCACTTCAGTAGACCACGCCGCAACAAACGTATCAGCCGAAACCTGCCGCCAAGTGGAAGAATTTAGCTGTTCCACTATGACACGAGTTTCTTTTTGTGGGCGGACGAGTAATACCCTTGGCACAACACCACCTTCCGCATCGAATATACTATGCGTTGGAATTGTTACCGCCGCACTACCTTTCTCATTCACCGTGAATCGCCCTTGGTACTTGGCAGCAAACTCCAACATCTCAATAGCCGTTCTGATGTTGTTCCTTTGGGTGCGTTCCACTTTCAAGTAATTGGTGACGCTACCAGTTTGAGCATGAGTATATACAGCTTCCTGGCTCAATACAGTAAACCGTTCAGCCCGTAAAGTTTCCACACCCATCTCATAGACACCAGCCGCGATCGCTGCTTCAATCTGCTGACTTAGCAACAACTCAAAACGCTCGAAAATCACGTTTTGCATATCAATTCGTAAAGCCAGCAGTCGGTTGAGGAATTGACGCAGGGGCGGGAGATCGATTTTCATCCCGCCTTCGTGGGAAGTAAGCGAGAGTCCTGTCATTTGCTCAAAAGTCCCTAGTGGAACTTCATAAAATCGACCTTGGAAAATCTGCCTAAACAACTCGTATAGTGCGTGTTCTGCATAGTTCGACTCCAGATTATCCTTAGCTTCAAATATCCCATTACCACCCGTCTGCCGTTGACCACGAGTAAGAGCGCCCAAGCTGTCCAGCCGTCTAGCAATCGTGCTGATGAATCGGCGTTCACCGCGCACGTTAGTAGTCACAGGACGGAAGACTGGTGCAGATGCTTGGTTGGTTCTGTGCGATCGCCCTAATCCCTGAATTGCGTTGTCTGCTCTCCAGCCGGCTTCAAGCAGGTAGTGCGATCGCCGTCTCCTATTCACAGCGTTGAGGTCAGCATGATAACTTCTGCCTGTCCCACCAGCGTCACTGAAGATGAGGATTTGTTTGTCACCCTGCATAAACGCAGCAGTTTCAGCAATATTCGCGCCAGCACCGCGTGAATCAACAAACAAACGTCCAGATTCATCTTTCAGAACTCGTTTACTGCGACCTGTGACTTCAGCCACTTGCTTGTGACCAAAATGCCACAGCAATTGTTCTAATGCACCAGGGATTGGGTCAAGGCTTGCTAACTTATCGACTAACGCATCCCTCAAGGCTACAGCTTCAATAGAGATAACTGGAGAGCCATCAGCGTCAAAGACTGGCTCGGATCTTTCTGAGCCGTCAACACCTGAATAGATGGAATGCAAATGAATGGGGAATGCACTCATCAAATAATCCATGACATATTCCCGTGGAGTCAGATCAAGATTGAGATCCTTCCATTCTTCGAGTGCAACTTCATTGAGTCGGCGCTTAAGCAACTCCTCATTAGTTGATACAATTTGAATAACAATGGCGTTACCCACAGCTAAATCCTCTTCAATCGCTTTAATTAACTGCGGACATTTCATGCCAGTCAACAGATGGTTGAAGAATCTTTGCTTGTGCGACTCAAACTGAGACACCGCGCTCATTTTTGCAGCACGGTTGTAAGTCTTGTCACCAGAGATATTACAAGCTTCCAGGGCTTTGTCTAAATTATGGTGAATAACTTGAAAAGCATCAGAATAGCTGTTATAACTCCGTTCCTGCGTAGGCGTTAATTCAATTTCGAGAGTTTGATACTCAACTCCCTCGAATGAAAGGCTCCGCGCCAGATACAGCCCCAAAGCCTTGAGATCCCTGGCTACCACTTCCATCGCGGCAATACCACCGCCCTCAATGGATTCTACAAAATCCTCACGGGAGCTAAACGGAAAGTCGCCGGTTTGCCAAAGACCGAGACGATTTGCATAAGATAGGTTAGAAACCTTTGTCGCTCCAGTCGCAGAGACATAGATAACCCGTGCCTGCGGTAATGCGTTTTGCAACCTCAGCCCAACAATACCTTGCTGGGATGCTGCAACCATACCGAGTTTACCCTCCTGGGCCATCGCATTGCCCATGCTGTGGCACTCATCAAATGCGATTGCTCCCTCAAAGTCCTTGCCTGCCCATTCAACGATTTGCTTGAGCCGACTTTTACCATTCTTTTGAGAACGTAGAGTTGAGTACGTGCAGAACAGAATGCCTTGGGTGAAGGAAATTGGATCGCCAAGCTTAATGTTGCTCAGGTCAATGATATCTTTCTCACTACCTCCGAGCGCACACCAGTCTCTACGGGCATCTTCAATTAAAGCAGAACTTTTGGATACCCAAATGGCTTTAGAGCGCCCCTGACACCAGTTGTCGAGGATGATTCCTGCACACTGTCTTCCTTTCCCCACACCCGTCCCATCGCCTAAGAACCAGCCACGACGAAATTTTACAGCATTTTCTTCGCCAGTTGCCGCTACAGTCACATTATCCCAAGAATCATCCACAATATAAGATCCAGACAGAAATTCACAGTGCGCCTGACCTGCGTAAATAACGCTCTCAAGTTGTGCCTCTGACAAATTGCCTTGTGTGATGATGTTGCGTGGGAGATGTGGTTTGTAAGTTGGAGCCGGTGGTGAGACAAGTGCTAAGGCTGCACTTTCGCAAAGCAATGAGGGATGAGGTAAAGCGTCCTTGATTCGGATTCTTTGTGGGCGATAGGTTTCGTATAGGGTATCTTTCAAACCCTCACTAGCCGTCCACTCGATAACCTCATACTCCAGCACTACTATGTCGTCTGGAAGAAAGGAAACAGTTTCTGGTTGTGCAACTGTAGTACGGAATGGCAATTGAACAACTTTTGCCTTCGCAGTAGCTTTGATATCTGAGCGTTTCCATGAAGATCGCTTAGGTAATTGCTCAATCAACGCTAGCAGTTCGGGCAAGTCCAAAGTTTCGGAAATACAGGGGATGTCGCCAGGATTATCAGCCGGAACCTTGTCAATTACTGTGATTCTAGTGTCGATTTGTGTACCATGTTTTGAGTACACCTTGCCGTTAACCCCGACTGACATTAAAACTCGTGCTTCCGAGTGCCACTTAACAAAAGTCTCTCGCCAAGTAGGATTATTGGGAGAGAACCAGTTGGCTGTGATTGTTACCAATCGTCCACCGTCAGCCAGTCTTTGCAATGCCGAGTTGATATGCCTTTTTGTTGCGTCGGGATTGCGACTGCTGATTTTCGGGGATGACGAAAACGGTGGATTCATCAGCACAACTGAAGGCTGAGTTTTACCAGCTAGGTAATCGTTAATCTGCTCCGCGTTTACTGAGAATAATGGTGTACTAGGGAATAATCGCCGCAGAATCTTCTCCCTATCGGGTGCAAGCTCGTTGAGCATCAGACTTGCGCCTTGTAGTTTAGCCATTTGTGCTAACAAACCAGTCCCGGCTGATGGCTCCAGCACCAAATCAGTAGCTTGTATAAATCCTGCTTTGGCTACCAGATAAGCAAGCGGCAGAGGGGTGGAGAATTGCTGAAGCTGTACTGACTCTTCACTGCGGCGAGTATGCGTCGGGCAGAGGGCTGTTAATTCTTCTAATTGTTGCACAACCACTTGAGGTTGTTGTGATAAAATCTTAATTCCCAGATGACGCAGATATAATATTTGCGCCACTTCCACAGCTTCGTAAGCGTCTTTCCACTGCCACGCACCGGACGCAGCAGTGCCTAGAAAATAGCGATTCATCTGGGCTTGGATTGTCCTGGTGGAGATAGTCCGTTGCTCAATCAGTGATTTGGTGAGTTCTTGAGCAACGTTGAGGATTGATTGCCCATAATCCAGAACTGTTTCTAGGTCAAACAGAGTTCCTTGCGTGGCTATAAGGCTGACCATATCTATTATATGAATACATCACTTTCGCTTTGGCGTAGCCGTTTGACCCGGATTTCTCACGCCTTGCTCAAAGCCTGTGCTTGTTGTGCAGGTTCACTAGTGGGAGCAGAGGAGAGTTCAATGTGCCAAGTTCTTTCCCCTTCGCCCCTCTGCATTTCAAACTTGTGAGGAATGCGGGGGAAATCTTCTCAAATGCGATTGCCCTTGGAGTGGCTTGTGGTTGGATTTCCTGTTGTGGAGTAGGTTGTGGTGCTGTTGCAGAAACTGTGGGCTGTTCAATAACCGATGGCTCCCATCCGATTGGCGGCAAGGGTACAACCCACAAACCATCTATGAAGTCAAAAACCATCAGCGCAACAAAGCTCATAACGACTGCTTGGATCGTGAGGGTGAGAATAGCTTGGATATCCATAATTAATTCCAAATGTTTGTGATTTTTCAATGTGGTGAGGCGTTGCAGTTGGGTTTGAAGCGTGTGTTTGGTCGTTGCAACTCTCACTCTGGCTTTGGCGTAGCCATGAAAATTCCCATTCAGAAAACGGGTGATTATGTTTACCCAGAGCATTGAAATCTTCTTAGCAAAGGCTAAGATCCAAAAAGTCACTAATTGCAATAGGCAATGGCAAGCAAAACAATCGATGTCCGAGAGTACACTGTCAGAGCGCACAAGCGGGAAATTCACACTCGCGTTTTTAACTTCGTATGTAAGCAGTGTGAGCAACCCACACAAAGAGAAACTTTTGGAGTTAGACCTCTATATTGCGAGAAATGCCGTCCGCCTCAACCTCCCAAGCAATCGAAAGTAGTCCCTATAGGCAAGAGGAAACCCAGAGCTATGAATTATGAGAGTGGTAAAGACATAGCTGGATGATTTGTTGTCTCAAGGGTGAGTGAAGCAGTGCGCTCATTTGCCCAACCTAATTCAAACTGGTAAAAGGTAACTCTAATGTTTGAAAGTTTAGAAGTCATTCAGGAGTTGCAAACTGTGCAAATAACTCTGCCCCTGTCAGGTCATTAGTTTCATTGGCGAAACAGTAATATTGGGGCTTTTCATCAATGAATACCTGATGATCGAAAACAAGACCTTCAGAACTATCGAATAGTCCAACGGGGATGAAATACTGGTTACTTTGTTTCAATTTGTAAAATAGATGGCTACCACACTGCTTACAGAATCCACGTTCTGCCCACTGTGATGATTGATAAAGCCCAATATTTTCTTCACCAGAGAAGCTAACATCACTTTTACAATCAACAGCTAACAGAGGCCCTCCGCCCCAATTGCGGCAGATACTACAATGACACGCTCCCACATTTTTACTCATGCTAGTTGTAGAAAGACTTACTGCTCCACACAGGCAACTACCTTTTGCAATATTTAAATTAGACATATTATTTGCTCCGATTATTTGCTCCGATTCCACGCAGGCGCTCCAATTGCTCACATTTTCCCTTATTTCATACTGGAAATGCCAAGAATATCAAGTAGTTGGCTTTCGTGACTTGGCTATTTTTTGGGGAAGGTGGGGGGAAAGGTTTTAAACCCTTACCATGCACCCCTTACCACTTAATGAAATTCAAAATTCAAAATTCAAAATTTAATAAATAATTTTGAATTGGAGCGTTCGTGCAGCGTCTCCAAGAGTTGCGACTTGACAGCGCATTTTTGTGTTGGCGTACAACGGTACTTGGCATTACCTCAAAACGCGATATCAGATACTAGTTTTGGTTAACATAGAAATTCCCCTGACATTGCAAATATTGTATGCCCAAGACTTGGAACATCAAGATAGATAACTATTTTCAAGCCAACCCCAATTGCATCATCGCCACCGCCCATGTAGACAGCTTCCCGATAGACCTGCCGCTAGAACCGAACATCCGCGAACCGAACCGCAAAAGCGCAACCTACAGACAAATCTTCGACTCGCTGACGACTGAACCTGCAAAATTCTTCTCTCGCCACAGTGGAATCGTTCTGTCAGCCAATAAAACTAAACCTGTCAAGAACAAAACTGAACTGGAGCTAGAAGTCTTAGAAGCTAACGAGGGGGGGAGCGACGGTATTATCAACGGAGGACATACAGTTTTAGCTTTTGAGCAAGCGAAAAATTACAACTACAATTTAAGTCAAGCCAGAGTAAAAGTTACGATCCACATTGGACTGACTGAAGAATCAGCTAAAGATATAGCCCTAGCTTCAAATACTACAACGCCAGTAGATTCTCGCTCCAAAGTCAACGCCAGGGGTGATTACAAATTCGTCAAGCAGTATTTAGCCCAGTTAGAACAGAAAGAAGATAGAAAATTCCGCATCGCTTATTATCAAAACCAAAGCGGCGCTCCCAGAAATGCTCAGTGTAATGTCACCCATTTGCTGAAGCTGCTTTACTGCCTCGACAGAAATAAATACAACCCCGACGGCAATAAACGAACCAAACACCCAGCAGGGATGAGTCTTCCAAGTAACATCACAGACGCAGAAACCGAAAGATTAACCGCCTTACTGCCTCTGCTATCTCAAGCTTTGTGGATAGAGCAAAGACTCTACGAAATTATCCAAGACCATATCAGCAACCCCAGAAGAAAGGGTGCCAACGATTTAGCATCAATAGATATACGTAAAACTACGTTGTTGCCTGATAGCAAATACTCTTTCGGGTTTGGTGCGCCAACTGACCTAGCATTACCGATAATTGCGTCCTATCGGGTATTTTTGGATAAGGACTATAAATGGATTTTGCCGTTTAACGAATTCGCCGAAGATTTCCTCCAACACTTGTGGAATAACTACTTCCGCAAATACTTGGTGTCGGAGAAAACAGCCGGAAATACAGTAGGTACAAAAATTAGTCGTAATCAAGAGATTTGGGAAAGCTTGTACATTTCGGCGCAGAGTTATCTAAACCAGCACTTGATGCAAATGGTCAATTCCAGTAAGCAAGAAGAAGAATTGAAGGTGACACAAGGTAGCAACAAGAGAGGAAAAGGGAAAAGGGATGAACTCAACGCGACTACTATTCCCAAATAGTTTTTTACCGAATAAGGCATGAGGTATAGGGGAATGGCACGAAGAAAAGCGTAAATCCCTGGTATTCCTGGATGAAAGGGTGTGGAGTTGCTAAGTTCGGGTGTGGGGAATTAAGAAGATGTTGAACTCCTTGACGCACTCGCATTTAATTGTCTAGAACACACGAAGCTGCAACCCTGTCAGCAAAGAGGTTTCACATAAATCTTCGTGCCATTCGGTATAGGGGAAAGACTCTTAGCCCCCATGCCCTACCTGACTTTTCCAGTTATCTAGTTAAGTCAGGAACTCTCAAAATAGCTTGGGTAATACCAGCTAATTAATTCTCAACAAGTTAAGTTTAATGACAAAAATTACCAGAGGTAGAACTTTGGAATGGAGGTGTAGTAAGCGCTCACTGGATACCGTTATAAATGATTGTGTTCTAGGTTGAATTTATTTATCGCAATCTCAGGTTAATATTTTTTAGCTGTTAAATCAGGAAAATTAATTCAGCGATTTGATTTATACTTTTAAATTCGTCTAAATATCAAAAAAGTTAAGTTGTATGTCCAGCCTGAGTCCAGACATGGTTCGTATCTATTTGCAAGAGATCGGTCGTTACCCAATGCTAACCGCAGACCAAGAAATTGCTTATGGCAGGCAGGTACAGCAAATCATGGCAATTGAGCAAAGAAAAAATGAACTCACCCAACAACTAGCTCGTGAGCCAACAATGGTCGAATTAGCTGTTGATATTGACAAAAGTGAATTGGAAATAGCTCAAATACAAAATCTTGGGCAACGAGCCAAACAAAAAATGGTGACAGCAAACTTGCGTCTGGTGGTTTCGATTGCCAAAAAATATACTAAGCGCAATCTGGAATTTTTAGATTTGCTGCAAGAAGGGGCAATAGGTTTACAAAGGGGTGTAGAAAAATTTGACCCCAATCGCGGCTATAAGCTTTCCACTTACGTATACTGGTGGATTACGCAGTCAATCACACGGGCAATCGCAGAGAAATCCCGTACTGTACGCTTGCCAATTCATATCACCGAACAACTGAACAAAATTAAGAAAGTACAGCGAGAATTATTTCAGACACTGGGTCGTCCAGCCAGTGTTATAGAAATTGCTCAAACTTTAGACTTACAACCAAGCCAGATTAGGGATTTTCTCAGCAGTTCAAAGCAGCCAATTTCTCTAGATGTAAAGATTGGAGATAACCAAGACACAGAACTTAGTCAACTTTTACCAGATGAGGGTATATCTCCAGACGAACATATCACCAAAGAACTTTTGCGTCAAGATATTAATAGTTTATTAGAATCACTCAAACCGACGCAGCGTGAAGTATTAACTTTGCGTTTTGGGTTAGAGAACGATCAAGAACTAACTTTAGCTCAGATTGGAGAGAAGTTGAATGTCAGTAGAGAACGAGTTCGCCAAATTCAGCAGCAAGCAATCACTGTTCTACGTCGTCAAAAAACTGAAATTCAACAGTATTTAGTTTCGTAATAAGTACTTATTGATGATATTTTCGGGACTAATTAGCGAAAAAGAAAGGCTGAAATAGGGTTACAGGTTTGGGTGTAGGGAAAGACAGAAAGTCTTACTACACCTACACCCTCTGATTTTTTCAGATCCTGTGAAAAGTCAGATTAAACAAGAGGCTCAATATTTTTGAAAGGTTCAATTAAATATCTACGTCCACCGCCTCTATAAGGTACAGGTGTACTGGGAGTATTAGATTTGGTAATCTCTGAAAATAACTGTTGTGTTTTATAAGTAGTCAGCAGTGTCTGTGATAATTTATTTATCTGTATTCGGTCATTAAGACTTAGTAAACTAAATAGGAAAGTCCCGACTAGAATATAAGATGTAAAAGGCATAGTTAATAGCTCTATTTTATCTCTATTAACTACTACTTGGTATTTTTAAACTATCCGGTAAATATATCTAAATATAATGGAAGAAATATTTTGTTTTGGAGTTTAATATCGCAATAAAACTTTGTTTGAATACAACTATTATATAAATGTTTGACAAAAGGACTAATGAAAAAAGTCATGAATTCGACCATGACTTTTGGCACAAATAAATGACCGATTTAGCCAGTTACTAGGGATTGATGAACTCTGGACAATTCTCACCATCCGATCCAACATGGATATATGCCACAGACTAACAAATTGCCGCCGTACTCAACCCTTTGATAGTTAGAGCAACCGATGATGCAGGCTGCTGGTCTAAAAACTTGTTCGTCAAACTCGAAATCGAAACCGAAATCCTCCGAGTAGTCTGTATGAATCGTGCTAGATGTCACCTCAGTAGGAGGTAGAATCGTTAGGATCTTAGCAATCTGTTCCTCTCCATTCCATCTCCCCGAAATACCTATTAGACCCGTCCTAAAACTTGCAAGCAAGTATATATAAGGCTTTGAGACCGC
>NZ_JAVRBM010000015.1:0-140156 GCF_034531255.1 Nostoc sp. ChiQUE01b
AATATCCCTTATTTCTATTTTTCCTCTGCCTAGAGTGACAAAAGAGGGTTAATCTGTAGCCAGATATGACCACCTTGTGCAATGCTTGCGGCTGCCCATTCTTGGAGAAGTGGCAGATCCCGTTCATCTTCAATCACAACATCGCGTGGTAAAACCAAAGCTGTTCGAGCAATCATAACATTACCGGTAATCATCAAACCGGCTCCTCCCAATGCCCATCGCTTATATAAGCGGATTATTTCTTTTGTGGGGCTGTTTTTATCGTCAGCTAACTGTTCGTTCATAGCAGCTTTAGCTATACGATTTGGCAATTCTGCCCCACAGGCTAGTTTTAAAGGTCGGTTAAGAATGGTAATATTTTTGTTCATATTTGACTCCAAATCTTGATGGGGATGGGGTGACAAAGGGAAACTTGTCCCCTTGTCCTCTTCCGTAAATCAACCCCCAACATGAATACCAGGTCGCATTTCGGGATTCTTTTCAGCCCGCCGCAGTACTTCACGGGTAACTACAGCAATGTCACCTTCACCAAACAAGATAAAACGCAATAGGTATTGTATGGGATTTCCCTCAACCCAGCCGAAGTAAGCATGGGGAATCTTACCTGTTTGGTCGCGAATGTAAAGTAGTAAAGCTGCGATCGCATTCGGTACTGCTGCACTTTCAGCCCGGAGGATGCGATAGTCACCAACTTGCACCCCTTTTACTTTGATCACATCCGCAAATTCCGAAGCATCGGATACATGAATTTCTAAAAACAGAATTGGATCGTTGGGTGGAATATGATTGTCTTCGCGTACCTCTTTCTCTTTCATAAAATACTCTAGGACATCGCCCGTATTCAGCCGATTTGCAATCAATCGTATTGTTCCCTGGCTATCTTCAGCAAAGAATTGACCAGCAAGTTCGTCAACTTCAATTCGCTCTGCTCGCAGTTCTGTTGAACGCCAAACACGAGAAACCAGCGAGGTAAAAATGATTGCAGCAATGAAAAACCCAGCAATCCTAATCCCTTCTGGTCTTTCGATGATATTGACAATAGTGGTATATACAAATAACAGTGTAATGAAGCCAAAAACGAGTCTGGCCCGCTTCTGTCGGTGACGGTGGGCTGATAAGGTGACGGCAAAGGCGGCTGAGGTGATCAATACAAGCACACCAGTTGCGTAAGCCCCACCTTGGGCTTCTACACTTGCTTTGAAGATAATTGTGACAACAAAAGCGATCGCTGTGTAGACTAACACTAAAGGTCGGGTTACTCGTGCCCAATTGGGTGCCATGCCATAGCGTGGTAGGTAGCGAGGCACGATATTTAACAGCCCTGCCATTGCAGATGCACCTGCAAACCACAAAATAGAAATAGTACTTAAATCGTAAATTGTGCCAAAGCCATTGCCTAAATACAAATGTGCTAAATAAGCAAGGGCCCGTCCGTTAGCTTTGCCCCCTGATACAAATTCTGCGGTTGGAATCAGTAGAGTGGTTATAAAGCTAGTGGTAAGCAAAAAGAAGCTCATTATCAGTGCAGCAGAGGTGAGCAGCTTGCGTGTATTCCGAATCCGCCCTTTAGGATGGTGCGGAGTGCTGTTACTGCTACCTTTAACCAGGGGCATAACGGTAACACCAGTTTCAAAACCTGACAATCCCAGCGCTAGTTTGGGGAATATAAAAAGAGAGATGCCGATTAGGATCAAAGGATTGGAATGGCGTGCAAAAAGTGCAGTTTGCCAGCTCGGAATCGTTTCTGTGTGATTTAATATCTGATACAGACCGACGCCAACGACAATGAAGTTTAACAGCAGATAAGCTCCCACCAGAACTACTGCAATCCCAATGGCTTCTCGGAAACCTCTCAAGAAAACTGCACCTAGTAATGCAATTAATATCAGGGTAACTGCGATCGCCTGATTGTGAAGCCAATTTGGTGTCAGCGGATTTTCGATGATATGAGCAGTAGCATCAGCAGCTGACAAAGTAATGGTAATAATAAAGTCAGTTGCCACAAACCCAAGTAAGCACAGTACAAGTAATTTGCCTTGCCACCAGGAAAGTAAACGCTCTAACATTGCGATCGACCCTTCACCATGAGGGCTTTCGGCAGCAATGCGCCGATAAATTGGCAATGCTCCAAAGAGCGTCAGCAAAACCAGAATCAGGGTAGCTATAGGAGAAAGAGCGCCAGCCGCCAGTGCTGCAATCCCTGGTTGATAGCCAAGGGTTGAGAAATAATCTACCCCAGTCAAGCACATCACTTGCCACCAAGAATGCTGGCGATGTGCTTCTTCTTTGCGGTAAGGCCCTTTTTTTTCTTGTCGGTTTTCTTCAAGCAACCAATGGATTAACTGGCTGCCGAGCCGTTTTGTTGAAACAATTGATTTAGCCATCAAATACGGTTGTGTTGCAAAAGTCGGCTTTGTGATTTTTTTAAGCCTTCGTGGTTTATTAAAATTTTTAACTACAAAGGTATAGCACTATTATTGTATGTTAAGCATCCTGTCCAATTTACAAAATATATAGTAGCTGCTCGTAGTCGTCTACCACATCAAGATCGTTTGCAGATTTTGGTATAGGAATAATCAATACTGCAACCGTATATTTCGGGATTAACACTTTTGCATCCTTAACACCTTTAAGCTTTATCAGTTCTAAAAAAACGCCGCTGCTAAATAAGGTATGTACACAATTAACAAATCAGCCCTAAAACAAAAGTCACTTTTAGTCATATGATGTTTATGTAAATGACCATAAAATAATTAACCTGCTAATCTATAGCTTTGTTTGTGTAGCCGCAGACTTTAGTTTGATGGAATTATGGACATATAGTCGGATACAACATATAGGCAATGTGTTAGATAGGTTCCCAGCATCATGCGAACCCATCTGCACCAACTAGACTAATTCAAATGTTTGACAATATCTGCAAATTCTTAGTTGAGAACTTCTCCAGTGATTTCGCTACATGGTTATTAGGCGAATCTATTAATTTAACAGAATTAAGTCCAAAAGAATTATCTCTCGAACCGATTCGGGCTGATGCTCTAATTCTGTTGCAGTCGGAGCAAAGCATATTGCATTTGGAATTTCAAACCCAAGTTGATCCGGAAATTCCTTTTCGGATGATTGACTATCGATTACGAGCATATCGCCGCTTTCCAGACAAAGCAATGCATCAAGTCGTAATTTACCTCAAGCAGACAAATTCAAATTTGGTGCAACAAAATACATTTACAATTCCTGGGACACGACATGAATTTGCAGTTATCAGACTTTGGGAACAACCAACTGAAGTATTTTTGAGAACACCTGGACTTTTACCTTTGGCGGTGTTAAGCAGTACAATTGATCCAGAAGTTATACTTAACGAAGTGGCACGGGAAATTAACGGTATTACAGAATTAAGAACTCAAAGTAATATTGCTGCTTCTACAGCGATTTTAGCTGGTTTAGTATTAGATAAAGAGGTTATTAAACGAGTTTTGAGGTCAGACATTATGCGCGAGTCAGCGATTTATCAAGACATTCTACAAGAAGGTAAAGCTGAAGGTAAAGCTGAAGGTAAAGCTGAAGGTAAAGCTGAAGGCAAAGCTGAAGGTAAAGCTGAAGGTAAAGCTGAAGGTAAAGCTGAAGGTAAAGCTGAAGGCAAAGCTGAAGCGTTACTCGAAGTGGCAAGAAATCTATTTAGTACTGGTATGCCATTAGAACAAATCGGCAGAGTCACAGGATTATCAATTGAGCAGTTACAGTATTTACAGGCAAGTGAGTCTCGTGAGTCCAATCAATAAATAATCGGTGCAGGTTGACTGCACCGATTACCAAGTGTCACTCGAATTGAACAAACATCCGATTGTTTCACGCCAATGCTGAAGCTTGGGGTTTGGCAAAAATCATTCTTCCTGCTGTAGTTTGCAAAGCACTGGTGACTACTACTCGCAGTTCACCACCCACATAACTGCTACCTTCTTCAACAACTACCATTGTGCCGTCATCTAGGTAGCCAATGCCTTGACTGGGTTCTTTGCCTTCCTTAAGGATTTTTAAATCCAGGTTGTCGCCAGGTAAATAACTGGGACGGACGGCATTCACTAAATCATTCACATTCAAAACAGGTACTTTCTGAACACTGGCGACTTTAGACAAGTTGTAGTCGTTGGTTAGCAGTGTGCCGCTGATTTCTTGGGCGAAGCGTACTAACTTGGCATCCACTGTGGGAATATCTTCGTAGTCAAGTGCATTAATCAGGATGCGATCGGGATAATCTTCCTTAATGCGGTTGAGAATTTCTAGTCCTCTCCTTCCCCGTACACGCTTTTGGTCTTTGCTAGCATCCGCTACTTGTTGGAGTTCTTGCAAGACAAACTGCGGTACAATAATTTGCCCTTCTAAAAACCCTGTTTCTAGTAAGGCTTCAATGCGACCATCAATAATACAGCTAGTATCTAAAACTTTGGTATTGGCTGGTTTTAATGTTCCTTCCACTACCATCGATTCAACGGTGTTGGGATTAATGAACCGCAATAAGCCTCGTCCGTGGGTGTCTGCCAAATTCATGCCAGTGACGGAGAGGATAATACTACCGACAACTGCCACTAATGGCTTAATAAATCCAAAATCCGCCGGGATAGGGAGCAAAAATAATGGGGCTAGCATCAGGTTGGCTAGTAATAGCCCAATCACTAAGCCAATGGCACGAGTTAAGATCACTTCCACAGGCATTTCTTTGACTTGTGATTCTAGGCGACGATATGTCGTCTGGAAACTCAGCCCGATCGCACCACCAATAATAGCGGCAAAGACGGCAACAACTAAGCGTAAAGCTTCTAGATTCGTTACCTGATCTAGCGTCCCATTGGGTAGTAGTTCAATGCTGTAGAACCCTATTCCCGACGCTGCTAGGATAAATGAGAAAATAATAATGGCGTCAAGCATGGTTGTCTTGTTTTCCTGCAACTGTGTTAACCGATAAAGTTAAGTATTTTTTATTTCATCGGTAAGATAAACTCATCAACATTAACTTACACTAGGGGTTTAGGCTGACAATATCTGCAATTATTATAACTAAAGGCTTTTATCTTAATATTTTTCATTGTTTCGTTGTAAAACGACAAAAACTTGTAAATAAACTACTCATTTTGTAAGAATTCAGAATCCAGAATCCAAAAGTTAGAATTAAGAAGACTTTGATACCCAAACTAATAATTTTAATAAAATCAATAAGTTATTACACGCTTAATTTTACAATTATTCTGGCTCCTGACTCTTGACTCCTGAATTGTTACCTCATTTTCATTATCTCTAATTCGCAGTTGGATTAACTTAAAACTTTTCTCAAAATGAGTCAAAAATTTAGTATTTCTGGAATTGCGAGTTCTGCTTATGTGCATATTCCCTTTTGCCGACGGCGGTGTTTTTATTGTGATTTTCCGGTGTCTGTTGTGGGCGATCGCTTGCGGGGCGAAACATCTGGTACTATCTCCCAATATGTTGAGGTGCTATGTCAAGAAATTGCTATTACACCCGCATTTGGTCAACCTCTGAAGACAATTTTCTTCGGTGGTGGTACTCCTTCGCTGCTATCAATAGAGCAGCTACAACGGATAATAAAAGAGCTAGATAAGCATTTTGGGATTGCGTTTGGGGCAGAGATTTCTATGGAAATTGACCCAGCAACCTTTGATTTAGCCCACATAGCAGGCTATCGGAGTGCAGGCGTCAACCGGGTAAGTTTGGGTGTACAAGCCTTTCAATCAGAATTATTGCAAAGGGCGGGGCGATCGCACTCAGTTGAAGATATTTTTGCAGCTGTGGAACTAATCCACCAAGTCGAGATTCCCGAATTTAGCTTAGACCTAATTTCTGGGTTGCCGCATCAGTCTTTGGATCAATGGCAAGATTCTCTCTTAAAAGCGGTAGCGATCGTACCTACTCACATTTCCATCTACGATCTTACCATCGAACCAGGTACAGCCTTTGGTCGTTACTACAAACCTGGCGATACTCCAATGCCTACGGATGAAGCCACAGTCAAAATGTACCAGATGGGGCAGCAGGTTTTGACTAGTGCAGGTTATGAGCATTATGAAATTTCCAATTATGCGCAACCTGGTCATCAGTGTCGGCATAATCGGGTTTATTGGGAAAACCGCCCTTACTATGGCTTTGGGATGGGTGCAGCGAGTTATGTTGAGGGGAGGCGGTTCACTCGTCCGCGTAAAACTAAGGAGTATTACCAGTGGGTACAAGCTGGCAGTGTAATTGATTGTGATGTGACTCCCCCAAAGGAAGTATTGTTAGAAACGTTAATGTTGGGGTTGCGTTTGGCAGAGGGTGTAAGTTTGGCGGCGTTGGTAGAGGCGTTTGGGAAAGAGAAGGTAGAGGAGATTTGCCGATGTTTGCAAGGGTATTTTGAGAAAGGTTGGGTGGAAGTTGCAGAGGGAAGGTTGCGTTTGATTGATCCCCAAGGATTTTTGTTTTCTAATGTGGTGTTAGCGGAGTTGTTTGAGAAGTTGGGGTGATGAACTACTGATGCAAAAAAATAAAGTTAGAAAAGCTGTGATTCCAGTAGCTGGTTTCGGTACTCGTTTGTTTCCAGCGACTAAAGTTGTCAAAAAAGAACTTTTCCCGATTATCGATCGAGATGGTAGGGCAAAACCTGTGATTCTCGCAATTATTGAAGAGGCAATTAGTGCTGGAATTACAGAAGTGGGGATTGTGGTGCAGCCGGATGATAAAGAAATATTTGAAGGTTTTTTGAAAAACCCGCCTAAAAAAGAACTTTTAAATAAACTTTCACCGCAAAATCAAGAATATAGTCGATATCTGGAAGATTTAGGTAGCAAAATTACTATATTATCGCAAGATGAACAATTAGGCTATGGTCATGCGGTATTTTGTGCCAAGGATTGGATACAAAATGAGCCGTTTTTACTGATGTTAGGCGACCACATTTATGCATCTGATATTGAAAAATCTTGTGCGCGTCAAGTTTTAGATGTTTATGAACAAGTTAATCAAAGCGTTGTTAGCCTAACTAAAACGCCAGCAGAAAATCTTCATACATCTGGGTGTGTAACAGGAGTTTGGCAAGAGTTAAACTCGATTCTGTCAGTTACACAACTCTATGAAAAACCTACCATTGACTATGCACAACAACATTTGCGTATACAGGGAATGGTAGAAAATGAGTTTTTATGTATATTTGGTTTGTATTTACTAACGCCGAAAATTTTTGACTTTCTAGCAGAACATATCAACCAAAACTTCCGAGAACGAGGTGAATTTCAGTTAACATCCTGTCTTGAAAAATTGCGTCAGGAAGAGGAAATGACAGGATATGTTGTTAAAGGCAAGTGTTTTGATACAGGTTTGCCAGATGCTTATCGTCAGACAATGATTGATTTTAGAAAAAAATAGATTAATCTTAGTTCAATTCGTTTGTCTGGGAGGATCTCACTTTTTAAGATGGCTCAAGCAGACAGTAATTCATTGAGGTAAGCAGAACGATGAGCAAGGACTTGAAAAATCTTGAAACTATACTGTTTAGTTTGTTTTTGGTGATAGCCTCTTGTTTGTTGTTAAAGCTGTTTTCAGGTAGATGAGTTACAAAATGCATGCAGGACTCAAAATCAGACACAAAGAATTTCTACTTCCTTCCTACTGCCTCCTTAAAAAACTACCTCAAAACTAGCGGTAGTTAGAGCCGGAAAAGATGTAGCATCCAATTGTGCAAATTTACCCCCGCAATTAATCTCAGCAAAATCATCCGCCGAACCATTAGGGTTATAAAAGAGACTACCATTTGCGCTATTATAAACAATCACCGCACTACTACTTGCAGCTAAAGTATCGTTCGTCACTGTGGCAAAGTCTGCGGAATTTAATTCAGTCGGGAAGACTGAGTTACTTAGAGCGGTAAAGGTAGATTTAGATAGTTGAATCTTGTCTTGCTCAGGAGTGAAGTCACTAATAATATCAACTCCGAGTTCCCTAATATTAAACTTTGATCCTGTTGCAAATGCAAACTTATCTGAACCAGCGCCTCCTTCTAGTAAGTCATCCCCACTATCTCCCTGTAGGTAATCGTTGCCTTTGTTCCCGATCAGAATATCTTTTCCACTACTGCCAAAAAGAATATCATCACCGTTGCCCCCCAGAAGGTTGTCGTCATCACTACCCCCATCTATTCTGTCTGCACCAAATCCACCAAAAAGGATGTCAGAACCTGCCCCTCCATCAATGTAATGATTACCAATAACACCAGAAAGCGAAATACTGTCATCACCATCCCCAGCAAAAATAACCTTATCCCCAGCCGAAAAACTCCCCCAACTAAAGGTATCGTCTCCATTGGTTGTAGTGACATCAGCACTGATCACATTTCTGGCTTGAGCAACTGCCTCTTTTATGATATCTGCAAGATTCTCACTTTGAGAACCAAGAGTCAGTACACCACCTCGACCAAGCTGGGTAACTAGTGTCTCGTAATCAACTGCAACATCACTCGTAGTTAGAAAAATTGGGATAATGTTATTTGCTTCTAGTGCAGTTTTTACTTGTTCGATCTCTGGATAATCTTCATAAGCATCAACTATACCATCTCCATTATTGGCAATAGTATCACTTGGACTAACTGCTGCCCGATCGCCGGCAACGTGATAAATACTATCGGTGGCTATTATAACAACACGAAATGAACCGACTCTATAACCAAGACTGCCACCGCTATCTAAAGCTGCATACAAGAGTGCGTCTAATTGTGATTCTGACCCATCATTGCCACCAAAAGCTTCAAAGTCAAAAATTTTGTCTTTAACTGTTGTGACATTATTTGTCAAAGCGACTTCTGCTTGATATACATAGTCAGCGTAACCCCCAAAAGGTGGAATTGGCTTATCCTTGAAAGAGGCAATACCAAATTTCAGGTCATCACCAAAGATACTTGCTAACGTCGGGTTGGTTAAGCGATTTACCGTCGCAGGAAGTACGGTTTTAAGCTGGACTAAATCCTCATTAGATGACGATGTTAAGTCTTGTAGCAGAACAATATCAGATACTAAAGTCATAGTTTTTTCCTCTGACTATTTTTATTAATGGGTTGTATTGCAAAGTGCCTGAGTAGTATTTCAGCTTGATATTAGCAGGGTTAATTGATTTAAGATAGTACTTAAACTGAAGAAAATATAATCTCTTTCAACAAATATTTGCTGTGTCCTTACTTAGGCTTGATTTTGTTTGTCTAGGGCTTGTTGTGCTGAGTTACCGAAGAAAGGCAAAGGGCAGGAGTCAGGAGGAAGAAGATATATTTTTTGCCCTCTGCCACTTTCTTTTAGAGCAAGTAAATTTATTTATTTAT
This sequence comes from Nostoc sp. ChiQUE01b, assembly GCF_034531255.1. Lineage (NCBI taxonomy): Bacteria > Bacillati > Cyanobacteriota > Cyanophyceae > Nostocales > Nostocaceae > Nostoc > Nostoc sp. ChiQUE01b. The sequence goes on from NZ_JAVRBM010000015.1 coordinate 9,350, forward strand.
TTATGTTCGCGTAGCGTGTCGTTGACAAGAAAGAAGAAAATATGTATTTAGAGATGCATAGTGCATATTTACTGCCTCTCCAATGGCTAGAAGCTGAAATCTAATACCAAAATAGTTTCTTTAACCCAACACCTCATATCATGTCCGTCGAATTGACCATAATAAAAATACCCCACCCCCAACCCCTAAGAGCTTGCGGGGAGGGGAGACAAAGCGTAGCGTTGGCTCTTTGGGGTTCTGAGGGAATTAAGGGTAATTTAGCAGACATGATATCACCAGTTTGGGAAAATGTCGTTAAATCAATATTTTTTGACATTCCTCTGTGAGGTTGCTCATCTGTTGCTGTCCGTAAAAAGCCTGGAATGTATGTCTAGCAATCATTTCAGGCTTACGTTAATTCAATTTTATAATTATTAAATCCTGCTAAATACAAAATTAATTACCATTCAGTGCATATCACAGTTAGAGGCATCAATAATATTTGATATTTATGCTTCCGATGATATTTATATTAATCTAAACATTGACCATAATATAGTTTTTTATCATCATTTTTTGAATGGTCTTCATATATACGATAGTGGCAAAAGTGGTCATGAGCGCAGCCTTTTATGATAGCAGTTCCTTTTGTGCCTACTATTTCTAGACTTATTATTGCCCAATCATCGCCATCTAAATCCATGCTCCAGTAATTTTTTCCTTCAGATAATGCAACATTTTGAATTTCTCCAATTAGAGATCCGATCTCAGAACAAGATTTAATTTCTTCTATCGCCTCTTGATATTTATCAGGAAATTGTTGCATTCCCCAAAAGTGTCTTAATTGATTTGGAATAATTAACCCAGGAGACGGATTATAATCAGAAGTTTTAAATGTTATCAAAGAGATGAATATAATTATAAATATTGCAGGGGTAGCATAAAATAATCTTTTGATTTTACTAATTGGTTTACGAACTTGGAACATACAACCAATAAAAACAAATATAAGAGGAAATGTATAAAAAATTACAGTTGCAAAAGTTAGGTTGATTGTGTTTGCTATCCAAATAATTAGTTCAGTAATAACTGTATTTCTTAAATTACCTGTAACCAAGATAAATAGACCAATAAACATGGAAAATAAACCACTAAGAGCTGATTCAATTTGTGTATTTACACTTAATCTTGATATACAGCCTATAAATACCAATAAAGCTAAGATTATCGGATTGTAGTCTTTATTATTATTTTTAATTATCCAAAGTAAAATTATACTGGAAACTAGTGAAAAAAATAAGGCTATGACATAACTAAAAGGATAATCATAAGGGGATAGTAACCAGAATCCGAAAAAATAATTGAGGTTTAGTAGAGTTAATAAAGCAAGAGCTAATAAAAAAGGTAGACTCCAAATAAATATTTGGAAAGTCAGAAAAATGGCATTCATAAAATAATTGTTTTTTCGGTTAAATATTACTCTAATTGTTCAATATATTAATGATAAATTTAATAGACAACCGTATTTATTCAGAAGAATATAAAGTTTTACATATATTGACTTTGCTCTTAGCTCGACTTCTCGAAATTCAAAAATGTAGCCGCCTCAATTGTAAATTCAATAAGACTTAGGCAAAAAGCCTTTATCCCAATACGGTTCAGATAAGCTTTTTTTCTCCCCCTGCTTCCCCTGCATCCCCTGCTCCCCCTGCCTGCCTCAACGGATAAATTTCCTTAACTGAACCGTATTGGCCTTTATCCCACAGCATAATCAATATATTTTGCCAAAATTATAGTAGAAAAAGAGGAGTTAGAAATTTTACTATTAACTCCTCACTCTTAATTTTTTTAATTCGTTTGCAATGGCGCATTCAAGACTTTCTCAATGCGATCGCGCGTTTCTAATAAGTGCGCTTTGGTATATTCATCCTCCGAATTAACACCCTTGAGCTTCTCATTCAGCTGTTTTAGTTTATACCAAGCTAAAGTGCGAGCATCTTCTGGAACATTTTCTTTTCGCAATACCATACTAGTCAAAATGTCCAAATATTGACGCTGCAAGCCTCGCCGCAAACTGGCAATCTTCATTGGTTTACCTTTTGGTTTGATGACTTCCGTCCAAATATCTGATTGTAAAGTATCAAATAGTTCCGGCAGGGTCAGTGCTTTTCCTTCGGGAGTTTTGAGTTCAATATCCTTGAGACGAGAGAGGCGATCGCCTGAGAGTAAATCTCGCAACACAGAACCCTGCATCAGTAGCACCAAGTCATGAATGGGAAAATCCAAACGACCAACTTGTGGAGAACTACCCCAATGTCGCCAACGGGAAGGTGCTAATTTATTCAGTAATTCTGGTGAAAAACTGAGGGCATCTTCTGCAAATACATACTTTTGTAGCGTTTCTAAAGCTTGCCGTTGTTCTTCAACTGGCACTGGTTCAAATGGTAAACGGTGTTGGGGGACTCCAGAGACTTTCTCAGAAGGTATTTCACTGGGGTGAATGCGATAAAAAGATTGTCCACCGATGTATTTTGTGGTGTAATATACTTGCTGGAAATAGTTACCCAATACTGTACTAAAACGTTCGCTGACATCGCTGTAACTATCACCAGCCATTGGGAAACGCTTATCCAGACGTTCCCACATCACCCGCGAATTATTCAATTGCCACTGAGAATAAAGCAGCACATTACCGCTGTTATCCCAAGCATCAGCTGTGGGGTCAAGGTCATATACATCCTCATCTGTGGAATAACTCAACTCTGGCTTGTAGGATTGTGCAGCAATTTCCTGCAAAATTGGCTTTTCTGCTACAGGAGTTGATGTCTGAATTGTTGTGTAGCCGTACTTAATTGCCCATTCATCATAAGGCCCTACCATACTAGGAAAATAATCTCCTTGTTTTGTACCTTGAGGGGCAATATTTGGGGGAATATAGTCCATTACAGAAGTTGTCAGACCTTTATTTTTGGTAATTTCTGTATTATTCATCTCCTGTGGTGGTAGCAGTGTACTACCACGGAAGTTATGACGTAAACCAAGAGTATGTCCAACTTCGTGAGCGATGATTAAACGTAAATATTGATTAATATATTCTTTTATTTGGTCTGGAGTAGCCATAGTATCAGGCAGCAGTGACATCGCCAGTGAACCAAAGGCAAACTGGTTAGCAGCTTCCATGCCGTAGCATAGATCGTATTCGCCTGCCATTTTCGCTAAACGATTCAACAACCCTTGTTGCCCTTGCATCTTCTGGGGCACACCATTGTTTTTCGTATCTAAACCATTGGCGCAAAGTAGACGATTTTGCATCAAAGCTGATAAGGTAGTACGATTTTCTGTTTGGCTGGGTTGGACGATTTTGCGGTACTCATTCTTGAGTGCGCGGATAAAGCTAGCATCTACGAGAATATCTGCATCCAAAATTTCCCCTGTCAATGGGTTAACGCGGGATGGCCCCATTGCAAAGTAGCCATCGACTGTATTAATCCAGCGAATCGTGTTGTAACGAATATCTGCCGGGTCCCAGGTAGCATCATCTGGCATTTGGCGGACTTCAATTGCATCCTTGAATCCGGCTTTGAGAAAGGCTTTGTTCCACATAAGAACGCCTTCTTTCATGGCATCGCGGTATTCTAAGGGTACAGCGTTATCAATCCAGAAGACAATCGGTTTTTTGGGATGAGAAATAACTGCTTTCGGGTCTTGTTTTTCTAAATGCCAGCGATTTATGTAGCGGACAAAAGAATCGCCGCGATCGTCGTCTTTGGATAAATCTTGGTAGGCGGTGATGAAATAGCCAACGCGATCATCAGCAAGGCGCGGTCGATAATCTTGATCGGGTAGTTGGGAGAGACTGTAGTGGACGCGCAGGGTAAAGCCACGGTTGTCAGCTAGCGATGCAAAGCTTGCTACTTCACTGTTGGGTTCAACGCTACTAGAGTAATTCAAAATTGACTCGACTTCTAAGTTTTGGGGAAAGGCTTTAGCAGTACCAAAATAGGATTGGTCTGTGCTTGCGGGGACTCCTAAACTTGCAGATAATCCAGCTAAGTCTGTGAGTAACAAATCTCCCAAGTCAATGAGAATAGTTTTGCGTTCTGGATGAATGCTTTTAATGGAAATGTTGTAGAGAACAGAGTCACTAAAAGATCGCGCCAGCGATCGCACTTGCGGATCTCCCTCACGAGTGCGAAAATTCACATTGCGGATGACAAAGTGTAGTTTATCATCCACTCGTTGGAAATAAAACAAAAAATCTTGCAGAGGCATACCACTGTAAATACCTTGTTCGCCAATGCCCGATTCCAGGGTTGCCGTAGCTAGGTAATTTTTATTAAGTTGTTCTGGCTTAATTTCTAGATAAATCTTATTCTTTTCTTTATTGCGATAAAGTGTGAACAATCCCCCTGACTTTTGGGTGTTTTTAATTACTTCGTTAAATGGTTCTAAATCATCCTTCGCTGCTGGTTTAGTACTGGTATTGGGCTTTGCATCTGGTTTTTCTGGGGGTTTGGCAACTTGTAAAAATGGTTGCTGACCTGCTTGTTTCAGGTTTTTTACTATCCAAATAAACGGTTGAGGCTGTACGTGTTTATTTGGATTAACTACCCAAACTTGCCCTGATGGTAGCCGACCTTTCTGAGGATTATTGATATCCTTTAGTGATAATGCTGAAATTTGAGTTGAAGAAGTTTCTGTCAATAACTGACTATTGGATTTTTCTCCATTTTTGGCTGTAACTACATCTTTGACAACGATTTGGTTAGCTGACAAATCTGTATCAACATTGTTAAGAAACGGTGACTTAGCACTAGCTGTCGCTATCCCTAAAAACAAACTATGTAACAAAATCATATAAAAGCTTAATCTGTTCATCGCATTCATGACCTGATAACTATCTCTCGTTAATTTTTAACTTTTGCAAAGCCAAATAGCCTGCCTTTTGGCGATTCTCTCTCTAGCTGCTTTATATTAGGCAACAAACTTTCAAGTTAAATTTTAGTTGCCATTTTTCAGCTTTTTTGTGCTGTTTTAGTGTAGGATTTTTCCTAACAATTGCATCTCCCACAAACAGTAAGTATGATTTTTACATCAGACTAGTAAATTTATTGGAAAAAAGTATAACAAATTAGCCAAAGCATGGAATTACTTGGTTTTTGAAATAATTTTTAAGTTAACACTTTGTTTACATCATGAGAAGAAGCTTAAGGTTACTACAGGTGAGCAAGAAGCCGCCATCCAGGAACACCGTTGGCAAATTCATCAGAAGCAGCCCGCCGTAAACATCGCCAACTCATAATTTTTTTATTATAGTATTTATTTATACTAGTGGTTATTGGGAATGCAAAGCAAACTAGCATAGAAAAGTTTTTAATTCCAGATTATCAAAAACAGTTATTTAAATGTAACAACGGAAACAAAAATGTCAACATATTTATCTCAAGTCTGGCAAATGCTGAGAAATTATGTGAGTGGTACAAGGTTACAAGAGATGCCAAAGACCACATCGCTAGAAACTGAAGCAGTTTTACCTCTAGGGACAAATATTAAAGAATCAGACAAAAGCGTTAGATTAGCTGAAGATCATTTGCAGGAATATTTAGACTCTCCAAGACTGCAAAAAAGCTTAGAAAAATGGACAATACCAAAGAACGGTTTGACTTATCAGATAGACGATCGCACATTGGGCACTTTACCCACTGGGTTTTGCTTTCAAGTATGCGATCGCCAGATGCATGAAGAGATTTATGATTTATTGGGCAATGGTGCCCTGAAACCTGAAATAGTCAAGCAACTAATGGAATTGGTTGTGACTGGTCAAAAAATCCGCCCAAAATTGCTTTTTTGGCGGCTAGAAGATTTTTATCGTCGCTGGTGTCAGGGAGAATTTATCGATGGCACACCAGATGATAACCTGCCTCAGAAAACAAAGTTAAAGCTAGCAGCACAAAATATTGCGATCGGGTTGAGACAGATAGACATATATACAGGGCTGAACGTACTGATTTTATTATTAGAGTTACACCGTTACGCCCAAGCGCGAGATGAACTCAAACAAAAAATCACTTTCTATCCATCTGCCCAACCGGACACAGACAATTTTTTCACATCCCAACTGCTGCGGATTATCAATTATAGTGATGCCCTGGAAATTGGCAACTTTAGCAGTATAGTTGGACAATTCCTTAAAGGCGGTAACTTTCGCAATGCTTACCTCGGCGATGCCAACCTTACAGGGGCAGATTTTAGTGGTGCTGACCTAAGCCTTGCTTATCTCGGCGATGCCAACTTAACTGGCGTAAACTTCAGCGGTGCTAACCTTAGCGGTGCCAATCTCGGTGATGCCAACCTCAGCGGTGCCAACCTCAGCGGTGTTAACCTCAGTGGTGCCGACCTTAGTAGCACCAACCTCAGCGGTGCTAACCTTAGCTGTGCCAACCTTAGCCGCGCCGACCTCAACCGCGCCGACCTTAGCAATACCAACCTGAGCCGCGCCGACCTGAGCCGCGCCGACCTCAACCGTGCCGACCTTAGCAGCACTAACCTCAGCCATGCTGACCTAAGTAACGCCATCCTTTTCGGTGCAAATCTGAGTGAAGCCAATCTTAGTAGCGTCAGCTTTAGCCATGCCGACCTTTGCCGCGCCGACCTCAGTGGTGCTGATTTGAGTCACGCCATCCTCAACGGTACTAACCTTAGTGACACAATTCTTTTCAGTACCAACCTCAGCAATGCTATTCTTGCTGCCGCAGACCTCAGCTATGCCAAACTTAATGGTGCCAAACTTAACAATGCCAGACTTAACGGTGCAATGTTCTTAGGCGCTGACCTCAGCGGCGTAGACCTGAGTCAGGTGATTCTCAACGAAGCTGACCTTAGCGGCGTGATTCTCAACGACGCCGACCTCAGTGGTGCTGACCTCACTGACGCGATCCTGTTTGGCACCGACTTCAGCTATGCCAACCTTAACAGTGCTAACCTCAGTGGCAGTAACCTCAGTGGTGCTATCCTCAACGGCGCGGATCTCAGCCATAGCGACCTCAGTTACGCCATTCTCGGTGGTGCAGACCTCAGCGACGCCAATCTAGAAGAAATGATCTGGGGTAAAAAGCAGCAGTGGGAAGGTGTGCGGGGATTAGAAACAGCAGTTAATGTACCGGAGGCGTTGAAGGAAGAACTGGGACTGAATTGAGATGAGGCAAGATTTTATACTAAACTTTAAATAGCTAATACATTTATGTATAGGTTTCTCCTCCCAACTAGAAAACCCCCAGATGAATCCAGGGGCTTGGGTAATTTTGGTTGCGATCGCCTACAGTCGTTACGCGATCGCAATCTGCGGTAAATGCACTCTAAAATACTTAATTAATTACGGTGATTATTGCTATAGTGAACCCTTGTACCTGCCCACAGCAACTTCTCCCGTAGGGTCTGATAGTAGGAATTGTTTTCGCGCAAAATAATAAATTTAGCCCGACACTCTGCCATCCGGACATCAACACGGTGTCCGGGCCATATTGAAGTCCCCAACACCCCATCTGTCCACAGCTTGGTACTCAAGTCGTAATCCCCCAAAGGCCAAATACTCACCACAGAACCAGGGGGTAAAACGAGGGGGCGACTAGAAAGGCTCATTGCACAAATAGGAGTTATGGTAAGCGCCTCCATACCATCATGCATAATTGGCCCATTCGCAGAAACGGTATAACCAGTAGAACCTGTGGGAGTCGAAATTATCAACCCATCCCCGACATATTGATCGACTACCTCACCGTCGATTTCCATTTCCAAAATTGAGGTAATCATTCGGTCAGCAGAGGCGGGTTTGACACAAAATTCATTCAAAGCCAGGTAACGTTCGCTCACTGGTTCTAAATTAGACCCATGACCCTCATACACCGCAGCTTGTAACATCATCCGTCGTTGGATAGCATAGCGATCCTCAAACAGCCGATCCCAAACTTTCTCTGTATCTTGAAACTCTTCCACTGACTCAGTTAAAAACCCCAGATGACCTCCCACATTCACTCCCAGAATTGGGATGCCAGCCGGGGCTAAATGTCTAGCACCTGTTAAAACAGTACCATCGCCACCAAGTACCAAAGCGAGATCGATTGGTTGATTCGCCGAAGCCAAAAAGACAGGATAAGGATTGTCTTTCGGCCCACTAGGTCCCATCAATACCTGGCAGTGGCGATTTTCGAGTTGTTTAGCGCACATTTCTGCCCATTGTTTACTCCGGGCATCCCGCGCTTTATAAGCAATGATTACCTGCTTGAGTTGCACGCACAATTACCACTTCAGGAGATTAAACTGCTCCATATCGACGGTATCGCGGTTGCGATAAATGGCGAGCACGATCGCTAAACCCACCGCCGCCTCGGCTGCGGCCACGGTAATCACAAATACTGTGAAAACCTGACCCTTAATTAATGTTGAGTCGAGGAAGTTGGAAAATGCCATTAAATTCAGATTAACAGCATTCAGCAGTAACTCAATTGACATCAGCACCCGCACAGCGTTGCGGCTGGTAATTAAACCGTAGATACCGATGCAGAATAAAGCTGCTGCTAGTAATAAAAAGTACTGGAGTTGCATTAATCTAAGTATCCCTCCTGAAAAAACTGGCTCAAGTTTTACTCTTTGGTTTCGCTGGTTGTTGATACTAGTTCTCTGGGGCGTTCTTGCAAAGTCAAAACAGTTTGCCCCAGTTTGGATGGTGTCAACAGGTCTGGCAAATACTCGCGGCGTGCCAAAATAATTGCTCCTACCATTGCTATCAACAGCAAAATGGAAGCTAGTTCAAAAGGCAGTAAAAAGTCAGTGAAGAAATGTTCTCCAATTAAAACTATAGAACTTTCACCACCCACCACAGGAGCAGTTGAGTAGGCCCAAGGAGTAGCCAGTACCATCGTACTTAAAAGACCAAACAATCCGACACTGACTATACCCGTAAGTGCTTTTCGCACCCAAGAGTTAGGAAATGCTACAAAATTCTGCCGCTTGTTCACTAACATAATGGCAAACAAAATCAGCACGTTAACCGCCCCAACGTAAATTAGTATTTGTGCAGCCGCCACAAAATCAGCATTTAGCAACAGGTACATTCCCGCTATGCTGATGAACACACCTCCCAGCAAAAAGGCAGAATAGACGATGTTGGAGAACAGCACCACACCAATGGCTGCCCCAATCATCATCACGCCCAGTATGCCAAGTGATACTAACTGTACTCCTTCTGCTAGATTCACTGTTTTTTGTCCTTAGTCAATTGTCATTGGTCATTGGTCATTAGTCATTGGTCATTGGTCATTGGTCATTGGTCAAATAACAAAGGACAATGGACAAATGACAAATGACATTTATTTTTCTGTTTGTTCTACCAAGTCTTCTGGACGCGCACCTGCACGTGGCGCATCTGCGGGCAGTCCGTGAGGTTCGAGGACGCCTTTGGGTAGGTAAACTAGTTCGCGCAGTGGTGTAACCATTGGATCATCTGTTACCTTATAGGGCAGACGACCTAGCGCCACGCTGTCATAGTTCAATTCATGGCGATCGTAAGTGGAAAGCTCATATTCTTCTGTCATAGATAGACAGTTAGTGGGGCAAAATTCCACACAATTACCGCAAAAGATACAAACTCCAAAGTCAATGCTGTAGTGGTTGAGTTTTTTCTTTTTGCTGGCTTTGTCGAATTCCCAATCTACTACAGGTAGGTTAATTGGACAAACGCGAACGCAAACTTCGCAAGCGATGCACTTATCAAATTCAAAGTGAATCCTACCGCGAAACCGTTCGCCAGGAATTAGTTTCTCGTAAGGGTACTGTACGGTAATCGGACGCCGTCGCATGTGGTCGAAGGTGACAGAAAGTCCCTGACCAATGTAACGCGCAGCTTGTACCGTTTCTTTGGCGTAATCACCAACTTGTTTTAGGAACTTGAGCATTTTGTGTCTCTCTCTTCAGGTGATAAAAGTTAGGAGTGAGGAGTGAGGAGTTAGGAGTGAGGAGCTAGGAGTGAGGAATGAGGAGTTAATTAAAAACTCATAACTCATAACTCATAACTCATAACTCATAACTTATAACTCCTAACTCTCTCATTACCCGCCGAAGGCGAAGGGAAAGGCTAGTTTTAGGGCGGCGGTTAATAGCAGATTAACTAAACCAACTGGCAACAAAAACTTCCATCCTAAATCTAACAGTTGGTCAATCCGTACCCGTGGCACTGTCCAGCGCAACAGGATGGCGACAAACACTAGTAAATAGGCTTTGAACACGGTCATGGTGATACCCAAAGCCGCAGTTACTATCTGGAACACGGGATTTACTTCACTGACTCCCAGCCAACCAGCGATGAGATTAAGGGGAAGGGGAAAGTCCCAACCGCCCAGGTAGAGAATTGCTACTAGTAACGAAGAAAGGATCAAGTTAACGTAGGAACCCAGGTAGAACAGACCAAATTTCATACCTGAGTATTCAGTCTGATAGCCGGCGACGATTTCTTCTTCCGCTTCGGGTAAGTCAAAGGGTAATCGTTCGCATTCAGCGAGGGCGGCTATCCAAAAGATCAGAAAACCGATTGGTTGTCGCCAAATGTTCCAGCCCAGAATGCCGTAGCCAGACTGCTGATTGACAATATCAACGGTGTCGAGGCTATTAGACATCATAGCGATCGCTAACACCGCCAGCGCCAAAGGAATTTCATAACTAATAGATTGCGCTGCTGCCCGCAAGCCCCCTAAGAGGGAGTATTTGTTATTAGATGCATAGCCCGCCATCAGCAAGCCAATGGGTTGAATGCTTGACAAGGCAATCCACAAGAATACGCCCATGCCCACATTGCTAATTACGATATTCTGTCCAAAGGGCACAATCAGGAACGACAGAAACACCGGAATTACAACAATAATTGGGCCAAGGGTAAACAGCCAGGGGTCAGACTTGGCTGGTACTATATCTTCTTTAAATACCAGCTTCAGACCATCCGCTACAGGTACTAGCAACCCAAAAGGCCCCTGGTATTCTGGCCCAATTCGCTGCTGTGCGGAGGCAGAAATTTTCCGTTCTAGCCAAGTAGCAACTAATACTCCTACTGTCGCCCCAATCAGCATCAGTATCATTGGCAGCGGCATCCAAATCGCTTTGGCTGTTCCTGCTGGTATACCTAAATCCCGGAGGGATTCAATAAAAGTTCCTTGGAGGTCAATTCCTGAATTCATGTTTGGTGCTCTTTAAGACATCGAGTCATGGTAACTTACAACTATTAGTTAAATTAATACCTGTAAATTCATCCATTTTTAATTTTTGCTGTGATGACGCCCGATTGAAGATTTGTTCCCAATTCCCATGCCTAGTATATCGTTGGATGGTTTGCCCATCCTGAAGCGAGATGAGAACTTCTACTTATGGTTGGCATTGAGATTAGCGGGAGATGGGGGGAGATGGGGGAGATGGGGGAGATAGGGGAGATGAGGGGGACAAGGGGATAAGGTGACTTAAGTCAGAACTTGCAACAAGTTTTTCCCCTTGTCCCCAATTCTCCTTGTTCCCTTATCCTCTTCCCCATGCCCCATGCCCCATGCCGCTCAGGAGTGCTGAGTGCTGTTAGCGGAAGCGGGGCGTTTAGCCCGTGCTGAGTGGGGAATCTCACTTCTTTACTCTTTACTCAGCACTCGGAACTCGAAACTCGGAACTGTTTTGCCCCATACCCAATGCCCCATGCCCAATCCCCATTTACCGTCGGTCAATGGGGGTATAAGTAACTTCGTGATGACCGTTGTAAACCTGGGTAGGACGGAAAATCCGGTTTTCTGCTAGTTGTTCTTTCCAGTGCGCTAGCCAACCGGCAACACGAGCGATCGCAAATATTGGCGTAAACAAGTCTGTGGGAATACCCATTTTTCTATACACCAAACCGGAGTAAAAGTCAATATTGGGATAAATTCCCTTACTACCGAGTTTTTCCTCTACCACTCGTTCCATTTCTTGAGCAATATCATAGAACTTGTCATGGCCAAACTTCTCAAACAATTGCTCTGCAAGTCCTTGTAAAATTGTGGCTCGTGGGTCTTTAACTTTATAGACACGATGTCCAAAGCCCATAATCTTAGATTTAGTTTCCAGACAATGCTCTATGTAGGGACGGACATTTTCCACAGAGCCAATTTTTTCCAACATCTGAATTACTTCTTCATTGGCTCCACCATGCAAAGGCCCACCCAAAGTGCCCACAGCACTAGCAACCACAGCATAAGGATCGGTCAAGGTGGAAGCTGTCACCCTGGCACTGAATGTGGAAGCATTCATTGTATGCTCGACCTGAAGTATCAAGCAGATATCAAAAACTCGCGCCATCAGAGGATCGGGTTCTTTCTCATCGAGCATGTATAGAAAGTTGGCGGAGTAGTCTAAGTCATCACGGGGACGTACCGGGTCATTGCCTTTTCGCATCAGTTGGAACGCCGCCACCATTGTGGGAATGGTTGCTATCAGGCGCACCACTGAATCTCGAATGTAGACAGGATTATGTAAATCGCGGAGCGAGTAAAACAAGCCTAAAGCAGCAGCGGAGGCTTGCAAGGCATCCATTGGATGACCGCTTTCTGGAAAGCATTTCATCATGTCCCGAATGCGGTATTTTATCCGCCGGTGGTAACGAACTTCATGTTCAAATGTTTCCAGTTCTTCTTTGCTTGGAAGTTCGCCCCAGATTAAGAGATAAGCAGTTTCTAGGAATGTACTTTTTTCTGCTAGTTCTTCAATCCGAATGCCACGATATTCTAGTATTCCCTTTTGCCCATCAACATAGCTGATACTTGATTGAGCGGCGGGAATGCCTTCTAAACCAGGCTTGTATTCGCACACCATCATGGCAACACCATTCGCTTTGTGAAATATCTGATCAAGCTAACTTACCAGAAATTTATTGCTGCCATAACAGTAGCCGTTCTAACAACAATCGAAAATGTTGAAAAACTGTTATAGCAGGTACTTGGGTGGGGTCAACCAAAACATCTGACTACGACCCAGAGCAGAACCTGTTTCTGGTAGTTTTATCCCAATCATACCTGCTTTTTTCAAGACTAAGCTTGCTTTGACTTCCCCCCACAGGAGAATCTCTGCCCATTTGGTCAAATCAGGTTCGTGTCCAACGAGCGCCAGTTGGGTATTTTGGGAATAATTCCTCGGTTCTAAACAGTCTTTTAGCCAACTAGAAATTTGACCGTCGTGGGCGAGGTGGCTAGATTCCTCTAACTGGGAGCTTAGTTTTTCTGCTATCAGGATTTCAGCCGTTTGGCGGGCCCGCACTAAGGGACTGGTGAGAATTAAATCAAAGTTTAAACCTAATTTAACAAGTTTCTGAGCAACTTTTTCGGTTTTTTGCCTTCCTTCTTTGGTAAGGCTGCGTTCCTCATCCTTGATGCCTAATCCCTTGTCTTCGGCGATGCCATGACGAATTAAGTATAGTTCCATACTTTGTATTATGAGTGATCAGTTAGGCTGCTCTTAGGCAATGTTAGAACGCTATCCACTACTTAGCAATCTGTCATACTCTGGATGCGATCCAATCCAAAACCATACAAAATTCTCATCTTCTTTTACAGCAAGCGCCCGATAATATATACCAATACGCACTGACCAAAACTGACCAACTTTTTTGAAATGCAATGATGGATATTTGGGATCTTCTTGAAGAAACTCGTAACATCGATCGGCAAGTTCTTGGATATCAATTGGTAACTGGCGATAGTAATACCAAAAATCTGGGGTTGCTCGATGTTTCACAGATCAGTACAACGCCCTTCTCGGAGATGTTTGAGTGCTTTCTCTGCCAATACATCTAACCGACCAGCAGCCACATCTTCTTCAATCTGTTTATCCCAGGCTGCTGCATCGAATTCTGCAAACCAGACACGAAAAGCCGCGAGTTCCTCTGATGAAAGTTGACTAACAGTAAGTTGGACTTCGTTTAAGCTACTCATAATCTAGGTAAATCAAGCTTGTCACTTTTTAACTTAAATATACTATTATCTATCTATCAATAAAATTTTTTGTTTACTTTCAGAATTTCTAATCCAATATCAAGTCTACTGTGACACCAGTTTGCATTTTCTGGAGGCCAGTTTAAATCCTCAATAAGATATTGTTTTATTAACTCACTATTTATCTTTTTTTTACAATAACGTGAAGCAGCACAAATAAAGCAATCGAGGCGTTCAATATCATTAGGGTGATAGCTTTGCGGACTAAATCTCAGGTATCTTTCAAAAGAATCTCTTGTTTTTGAAGATGAAATTATTTCATTTAATCCAATATCTTCATTTGATAATTTAATAGAGATATTACTAAACTGACCAGAACTAAGAAAAGCCTGAAAATCTTGTTTAAATCGTCTTAATAAATTATTGTATTCTAGCATTAATATATGACCGCGTTGCGAATTAAAAATATTTGCTATCGAATAAAAATCATCTTTTATCTTAGTAACAAGAAATAATGGTTTGTGGGAATTATCGTCTAAAAATAAAATTGTTAGCCATATGTATGTTAGACACTATTTTGCATATAAGTACTCAGTTTGTAAATAACGCCTGCAATGGAAACTTATTTCGCACCATGCGATTTTTGATGGTTTAGTAAGCCAAGATTAAAGTTACTCGTCAAGGGCATTGGGCATAAGTCATAAAAAGCAGAGGGAAAGAGGTAATTTTTTCTCTCCCTGTCCCTGCTCCCTCATCCTTTCAAGGGTAAGTTTTTTAAAATCTCAAAAATAATTGAGAAAATTATCAACTCTTTAACGTAGTTTGGTCGTTTCAGGATTTAAGTATTGGCTGAAATAGTCAAAAAATAACCAAATGCAAAATACCTACCCTTGTGAGGCTCCCTCACCTTCCTCTACTCCGACTGAATTGGATTATCTCTGGGATTAACTAACCTCAGCAGTTTTTGCTTAATTTGAGCGTCGAATACTTCCCATTTCATTTTCGCATAAGCGGAATTTTCGTTACTGCCAGATAAGAAGCCCATCGGAATTTCAAAGCCACCTGCGCTTGTCCTTCCACCGCCAAAAAAGCGCCCTGTGCTATCTTGCCCAAAAGCTTCTTTGATGAATTCATCAGGGTCAAGGGTAAGTTTGCTGGTTCTCAGGGAGCCAATGACTATTTCCAGTTCATCATCTTCATCGTGAACAATACCGTAAACTACGGCAGTGTGGACGTTTTCTTCCGTGACGAGAAAATCAGCCGCTTGGGGGATGGCGTCACGGTCTTCGTAGCGTAAGTAACCAACACCAGCAATGGAAAAGTTATTTTGGACGATGCGGTTTTTTAGCGATCGCTCGATCACATCCATTACCCGCTTGGAACGGTTCGCCTGTAAAATGGCATTCAGCAGTTGGGCGTCATAAAATCGGCTTAAATACGCCGCTGCCATAAAGTCTTCTTCTTGCGCTTGCATGAGCCGATTTGTATCCGATCGCAAGCCATGCATCAAGGCAGTAGCGCATTTAACATGTTGATTTATGCTGCTATCTAATGCAAGTAATCCTGTTTGGAGGTATTGAGTAAAAATTGTTGCTGTCGCTCTTACATAAGGACGGATATCCTCAAACTCTGATTGCAGATCGCCTTGGATGCTGTGATGATCGATGAGTACTACTAGAGGAATTCCAGCCTGCTGTACTGCTGAAAGTAGCTGTGAAGTGGTTCCCTGGTTATCAATTAAAACAAAACCTTGATAAGATGACAAATCTTTTGTTTTCAAGATTTGCGTTGTCCAGCGCTGGACAGGTAAATTAGTCAGCCTTACCAACGCAATATTTTCTTGATGGCTCAATGCGCCAGCATAAATGATTTCACATTTGATATCATATTGCTGGGCAATTAACTGATAAGCCCAGGCACAGGAAAGGGCATCAGGGTCAGGAAAATCTTGCAGAATTACCAGTTGGCGATCGTGTCGGTGTGCCAAAAGGTTTTTTTGCAGTTCTTCTGACTTTTGTTGTGCCAGAGAATTACCACGCTGACTAAGATATGTAGCCCCATCACCTACCGATGGCGGTAATGACGGACTCTTAAATGCAACTTCCACTGGCGCTTTCTCGATTTCAGATTCCTCTGGGTTTGGCTCTGTAGTCAATGACAAACTCTCAAACTGAGTAACGGGAGAATTAAAGTACATAGGGAACTTTTTGAAAGTGTGAGGCTCCTTTAATTCAGAAATACTACCAGCAGCAATTCCCTGAATTTAGCCACATTATTATGATCTTCGCAAAAATCTTAAGACATTGCACTATACATCTAAGTATATTTCTTGTCAGTAACAGCGCTCAACAATCAACTAATTTCCACTAAAGGGCATACAGCAGGGAAGTTTAAGATATCGGGCTGTATCTGGCAGCATAAATATGTTTTAGGAGTTTTGTTCTCTTTCGTGAATTGAATCAAGGGGATTTTTATCTAACTTAGGGTATACTTTCTATCTTATACTTTAGAATTAGTCCTTGATCTTTATGCACTTCAAAGAAGCGATTGAGGTTTGCAGCTCGCCTACGGGGGAAAATCAAAAACCTATAGCAATCCGATTTGATTCGGTGAATTACTAGTAGAGACCGGGGACTGGGGACTGGGGAAGGTGGGGCCCCCTCTGGGGATAAGGGGTAATGGGGACTCTTAAGAAGGAATAAAGGTGTACCTAGCTCCCTTAAAAATCAAATATGAGTCCTATAGTAGACAAACTGCATAAAAAGACTGCACGATTTTTGGTGAACAACTTTGATGTGATTTTACTACCAACCTTTGAAACATCTCAGATGTCTTTAAAGGCTAAACGACGAATTCATTCAAAATCAGTTAGGCAGATGTTGACACTTTCTCACTACAAGGTCAAACAATTGCTCAAACATAAAGCTTTTGAGAACAGCAAGGTGGTAATTGATGTTAACGAAGCTTATACATCAAAAACAATTAGTTGGACTGGTGAGATTGTAACCAACCTTGGTGGTGCTAAAGTTATCAAATCTAAACTAACTAGTACCGCAAGGCGGAAGTCAAAAGTCAAAAGTCAAAAGTCAAAAGTATTATGGAATGGGCTTTTTAGGGATTTTAAATGGTTGCTCTATTTACGCCGTGACGTACTAGGCAGTCAATGAACCAGGATCTAAACGGGGTGCAAGGGATTTTCCTTCTCCTGACAGACACGCTATGCGAACGTGCAGTGGTTGATACGCCCTTGAAAAAGTGTATTTGTTAATGAATGTTAGCAAAAAAGTATCGGGAAACTTTATATACATACAACAAATTTAAAAGCTTGATAGTTGATGCAATTGCTTTCATTGCAAGCCATATAGCCACCAATTTTTTAACACTCGATAACTAAAGTTATTGGCTATCTCCCAAAGAAAGAGGGTATTTCTTCTTTGTCCTTTGCTCTTCTGATTTTTTGCTCAAAGACCTATAACATACTTTTGCCACTCTGTATGCAGTCCACTTTTAAGATGTTTGCTGACCTCGAAATAGAGACTGCTATAAGGTTGGCGCGGAGGATGACGCAAAGGCATGTGAGCTTCGTGGGGAGTCCGACTGCCTTTTTTGACATTGCAACGGACACAAGCAGTAACAATATTCTCCCAAGTATCGCCTCCGCCGCGCGATCGCGGTATTACATGGTCTAGTGTCAACTCATCCCCTGTGTAACCACAGTATTGACAGGCATGACCATCACGGTGCAATATATTTCGGCGAGTTAGAGGGATTTCTTTATAAGGAACGCGTACATAATGACGCAACCGGATCACGGTCGGCAACGGGAAATCCGTGTACAGAAATTTACCGTTGTGTTCGACGCGTTCTGCTTTGCCCTTGATTAAAAGAACTACAGCACGACGCCAACTCGTTATATTGAGAGGTTCGTAAGAGGCGTTTAAGACTAAAACCTTCCCCATTATTTGCGCTCAGGGTATGAGTTTTACAATATATTAACACAAATACACCCTGCTAGGGAGATGAGAAGAAATTATACTTGGGAGAGAATTTGGAAATTGAGTTAGGAGTTAGGAGTTAGGAGTGAGGAGTTTGGAGTTTGGAGTTTGAAAGTCAAATTTATAATTTTAATAAAATACTTACGTAGACTGACGCAATCGCGCAGCGTCTCGTAGAGAAGAATGGAGTGAAAAGTTGAGCCGTAAGATTTACTTCCAACTTCTAACTCTTAACTCCTAACTCCTAACTTCTACTCCTCACTCATAACTCTTAACTTTTACTTTAGCGCCCCAACATCTTGTATCAGTTCCAATCTGAAGGTTAAACTTCCTATTTAATCTGATCTCGCTTTTAGGAGCGTGTATAGATAGATAACTTGAAAGTTTAGCCGTGGCGGGATAGGAGGCAGTACAAATGTTAAGTCGCAAACAAATCCCTGGTGTAGTTCCTAATCAGCAGTGTGATACCTACGCGTGGTTTTCGCAACGAGCTTGGGTTGAAATTGATTTAGAAGCGTTGTCGTACAATATAAAGCAATTGGTGCAGTTTTTATCGCCGCATACCCAGTTGATGGCTATAGTAAAAGCTGATGCCTATGGACATGGAGCGGTAACAGTCGCTCAAATTGCCATCCAATCGGGAGCTAGTTGGCTGGGAGTGGCTACAGTTCCAGAAGCTATTCAATTGCGAGAAGGCGGGATTCAAGCGCCCATTTTGATTTTAGGGGCAACTCATACACTAGAGCAGATTCATGCGATCGCCCAATGGAAATTTCAGCCCACACTCTGTAGTCCTAAACAAGCTTTAGTATTTTCTGATACTCTGGAATCGATGAATCATGATTCTCCAGTACCCGTACACATTAAATTAGACACGGGAATGTCGAGGTTGGGAACTAATTGGCAGCAAGCTGGCGAATTTGTGCAATTAGTGCAGCGATTACCACATCTTGACATTGCCAGTATTTATTCTCATTTGGCGACAGCAGACGATCCCGATACCACGGCAATGGAAGAACAGCATAAACGATTTGAGGATGCGATCGCTCAAATCAAAGCAATGGGAATTCAAGTACCTTGCTTGCACTTGGCAAACTCAGCTGCTGCACTCACAAATCCGGCATTGCACTACGACATGGTGCGTGTAGGTTTAGCTGTTTACGGACTTTATCCAGCACCGCATTTACAAAATGCGATCAATCTCAAGCCTGTTTTGCAACTTAAAGCACGAGTCACGCAAGTTAAAACAATTGCCGCAGGAACAGCTGTTAGCTACGGCCATCAATTTATTGCCTCGCGCGAACTGCGCCTTGCCGTCGTGGGAATTGGCTATGCTGACGGTGTTCCTCGCAGTCTTTCCAACAAAATGCAGGTGTTAATTCGCGGTCAGCGGGTGTCGCAAATCGGGACAATTACAATGGATCAGTTGATGCTGGATGTGAGTGCTATACCCGATATCCAAGAAGGGGAAGTAGTCACCTTGCTAGGGGAACAGGGAAAAGAAGAAATTTCAGCTGACGATTGGGCAAAACAATTAAACACTATTTCCTGGGAAATTCTCTGTGGATTCAAGCATCGTCTGCCTCGTGTTGCAGTCATGTAATTAGGCATGGGGCATGGGGCATTGGGGATTAATTATTCTTCCCTGCTCCCCTGCCTCCCTTGCTCCCCTGCTCCCTCATCCCCCTTATTCCCCTCATCCCCCACTCCCCATTCCCTATTCCCAAAAATAATTTCTTATGGTATGATGATAAATTGATGCGGATATGGCGAAATTGGCAGACGCGCTAGATTTAGGTTCTAGTTCCGAAAGGAGTGAAGGTTCAAGTCCTTTTATCCGCATTTTTAACTTTGCGATCGCTCAGTTATTGCGTGAAATCAAACCTAAAGACAATCGTCTTTGGTGGTAATTACTCTGATCGCTCCTCTCCTCCTGCTCTTTTCTATTTAGAGGAAATTTCAGGCTGTGTCTGGGGTTCGTCATTTGGTGCAGCACTCACTATGAGCGCTGGTTTGCTTTCAGGCAGGCAAGCGATCGCAGTAGTCACAATCAAGCAACAACGTTATACCCATGTATGAGTTACAAGAGTTAACATCAGAAGCGATGTCGAAGCGAGGAGAGCGGTTTTGCTAGCCTACGCCGTTTAAGCAACCCAGGTAATGCTGTTTATGACTTTGAGGATGAAAGCAAAACAGGCAAAGAAATTTGAGAGTCGCAGCTTCGCAACTTCCTTGTGCTGTAATGGCTTAATAGATTCGTATGAGCCAGTTTTGTCAACGATTGCAAGGGACTTTAAACGAAGCCAAAGTTGCCAGTCTGTACTCAGGAGAAGACAATCGGCTTACCCTCAGCTTTCGCCGCAGCCTTGGTGTATGCAACACCATCAACCTTGAGTCCTTGGGAGTCGAGAAGTGTTATTGTCCCTCCCTTGTTCGACAATTGTGCTCCGCTTCCACTGAGTCGGAAGACGGTTGCTTCTCCTGGCTTGATCGAGCCAGAAATCGTATCAGCCTTGTCCTGTTGGTCGAGAATCTTCCAGTTAGCTAAGTCTAAAGTTTGGTCAGAAGTGTTAAGAATCGTCACGGATTCGTGGCCGGGGTCATCGTTATGAGGATTTACCATCGCGGCAATGATGCGTGCGAGGCGATACGGCGAATCCGATGGAACTACGGGCCAGGGATCGATATTTCCGGTGTCTGGGATTGGGACTACAGGAACCGCCGGAGCATCATCAATTGGTGTAGCATCTTTCTCATCAGTGTGCCAGACTTGATTCTGGAATTTCAGAAAGAGCGCTGATGCTTTGCCCGATTTAGGAAAGTCGATAATGAGAGCGCCATCACGGTAAGTGCCGTTCCCATCGCCAGCACCACCCTGATTCATATGAATCAGGTGGACTCCGTTACCAGGGAGAAAGTCAAAGTACTCGTCTTTCTTTTTTTCTTCAGGACCCCACCGCTCACCGAATGCGTACACGACGGCACCGTCCTCGTTGATCGCACGCTGGAGGAGATCCTCTACCTGCTCGAAGAGGTCGTTGTTCGGACCTGGTGCAAGATGCACGATCGGTTTCATGTCCGTTGCACGAAAGATGTTACTGCGGATATAGTCGATTGCGGCATCATCCTTTACACCATCTTTCAGGTTATTCCAACCTTCGGGTAGTTCACGCGCACGGTCAACAATCGGATGCTTAATGTCATGGATGATTAAATATTCGATCAGCCTCTTCTGAACAGGACCACGACTTGATCGCACGTTGATTGCAATGCGAAAACTCACTCCTTCGATATTCATTAAGAGTTCCGAGTGAGGATCATCGTCGTTATCTCGCTTGTATTGGACGGCTGTTCCTTTCAAGACACCATAGTTCTTCACAGGTTACTCCTTATAAATGCTTGGTTTCTATCGCTGGCGGTTCTTATAACTGGTTATGGTATTGAGCAAAGATGTACAACTTTCACGTCGCGCATCTCGGCTCAATACTCATTACGGTAGTCATGTTTGATCATTTTGTCTCCTTTCAACTTACTTTACTGTTCAGCAGTACTGATGATAGTTGATTTATCAGGAAGTTATTGGGGACTTATGCAAGATCATTTCAAATAACTGCGACCGAGCAAGAAGGGGAAACAGCACTGGCTCCCAAAAGTGTTGCTATCGCTGGGCTTGACCACTACTGGTAAGAAACTCTAGCAAGGAATTTCTTACTTTAGGCTTGATTCAAGCATTTTTAGCATCTGCTGTAAAGTGCGATCGCGTAGCGTGCCGTAGGCAATCGCACTCACACCCCATTACAACAATGTGATGCCTGACGGCAAGGCTACGCCAACACTCTTTTTCTCTAAGAATACCTCTTAATGAGTGCGGTCGCCATCTACACCAATTTCATTAATTAATTTTTTTGCATATTTGTAGCAATGCACTGCTATTCGCTGAAATTCAAGTTGATACATAACATCATTCTTTTGTACAGTGCGTAAGTCCTAATCTATCCATGCACTTGCATCTCTAGGCGGGAATTGCAATTGAATCCTCTGTAAACAGAAACACTCTGTCAAACCGCACTTCCTTTTCAAACCAATCGCGTATAGCTTCGGCATCTAGTTTGGCATAGTTTAGGTGCTGAAGATTGTTGTACTGGTTAATGCCGATCGCGATCCATTAGTCCAATTTTTAGCCATTTCTGCGATCGTGCATTTTGGACAACCAGAAAAATTAACCTGGAGACGCCGATTAATTTCACACCTTTTCCTGGTACGGTTACTAACCGTTCTGAATTATGTTTTATTTTTGTCAAAAAAATCAGTATTATCCCTGTAGTCACAACCGGCTATTTAATGAAAAGTAGCTTCATATAGTTCTTACTTATTTAAAAACTAGATTTTACTTAAGTGTAAATACAGAAGTTCAAATATATTACTATCAACAAAATCAGTATTATTCCTGTGGTCAGAATGGGGTTACTCAATGGAAAGTGGCTTCATCTAGTCTTGACATTCTTATGTCTTATTTCTCGAAAGATGTTGAGAAATCTCAGTAACACTAAGTAGATTAATCACAATTTACGAATTTACTAAGATTTACTCATCTGAAAATAGGCTACTTTCGTTGAGTTTCACCACAAACCTAAATATAAAATGATGTACTTTAAAATACAAAATTTTAATGCTTTCTACTTGATTTTAATTGTGGAATAACTTTACACGAATTTAGCTTACACGTATCGAATTTTAGCTGAAGTAAAAGCAAAATGAGCACAACTCCTATAGGTAGCTACAGGTTGTTCCAGAAACTACATCCGCTATCTCTGTTGGCACAATTAACTAGTCGGCGTGCTACGGGTTGCTTAAGCGTATTTACCGGGATAGTTTCTTGGTCAATCTATCTAGAGGACGGTAAACTTACTTATGCCTCCTATTCAGATAAACTATTTGAGCGCCTTGACAGTCACTTACGGCGCTTGAGTCAGCAAATTCCTGCTCTCAACAGCGCTACTCGTGTACAGATGCGGCTGATGTTTGAGACGAAGAATGAACATCAATCAATACCAAATGCGGATTACCAAGCTATTTGTTGGTTAGTAAATCAGGAATATATTACCTCTGTACAAGCAGGAAACCTGATAGATGAATTGGCAAAAGAAGTAATGGAATCATTTTTGTGTTTAAAAGAAGGTAGCTATGAATTCAGTCCAGAAAGCTCTTTGGATGAATTACCAAAGTTCTGTCAGCTGGATTTACGGTTACTTGTTGAACACTGTCAAAAGCAGTTACGAAATCGGCAAAATATTCAGTCATCAATTCCGGCTGGTGGGAGTTCCCAAGTTTTTTCTGCAACACAATCGTCTCAAGTTCAGTCACATCTGCAAATAAAACTTGGGCAAAACTTGCCAATACCAATCAATTTTGATATTCCTGAAAATAATAAAACTACTCAGTCACCTGTTGGCAAAAAACTATATACAATTGCCTGCATTGATGATAGCCAAACTGTTTTGAATTCCATCAAGCACTTTTTGGATGAAAATACATTTTCAGTTGTGATGATTAACGATCCGGTAAAAGCTTTAATGCAAATTCTACGGAGTAAGCCCGATCTGATTTTACTAGATGTTGAAATGCCAAGTTTAGATGGCTATGAACTATGTTCCTTATTACGCAAACATTCAGCTTTTAAAAATACACCGATTGTTATGGTGACTGGTAGAACAGGATTTATCGACAGAGCAAAGGCTAAAATGGTCAGATCGTCAGGATATTTGACCAAGCCTTTTACACAATCAGAATTGCTGAAAATGGTTTTTAAGCATCTTGGTTGATTGAAATAAGGCAAATAAAAATAACAAAATATGTTTAATTTATCTTTTTAGGAGATTTAATAGTGAGCCTAACTTTGCTTGGTACAATTTTGATTGTAGAAGATTCTCCCAGCGAATTGGAATTAATGAGCCATTATCTCAAAGAGAGTGGTTACAACGTAATTAAAGCAAGTGGTGCAAAAGAAGGTTTAGAAAAAGCTGTGTTAGAAAAACCAGATGCGATCGTTACTG
Source organism: Nostoc sp. ChiQUE01b (assembly GCF_034531255.1). NCBI lineage: Bacteria > Bacillati > Cyanobacteriota > Cyanophyceae > Nostocales > Nostocaceae > Nostoc > Nostoc sp. ChiQUE01b. The sequence continues at coordinate 33,362 of NZ_JAVRBM010000015.1, forward strand.
ATGTAGTCATGCCAGAAATGAGTGGATTTGAATTGTGTCGTTCTTTGAGAAGAAATCCGATTACTGCAAAAGTGCCGATTGTAGTTTGTAGTTCCAAAAATCAAGAAATTGACCGTTTGTGGGCGATGAGACAAGGTGCAGATGCCTATATAACTAAACCTTACACCCGCGAACATCTGCTACGTACTATTAAATCAGTGGTAATTTGAATCAATGACTAGTACAAACATTACTCTTTCTTCAAAACCAATCCCCAATAATTTAGCAGATGGTTATCTGAAGTTTCAGCTAAATCAACAAACAACTGCTGTTTTATCAATGAGGCATACGCAAGAAGCAATTATTGTGCCTATTGAATCTATTACGTCAATGCCCAATATGCCGTCTTGCATATTAGGATTAATGAATTGGCGGAGTCGGATAATTTGGGTAGTTGATTTACCAAGAATGCTCAATTTAGAATCACTAGATTATCGACTGCGACAGTACAATGTAATCATTATTCAAGTGGAATCATTAGTATTGGGCTTAGTTGTACAAGAAATAAAAGGTACAACTAAGTTCATAGTTGATGATATTCATTCTCCTATAGGACAAGTGGCATCCAGTTTAGTTCCTTATTTATGTGGGTGCGTTGTGCAACAGGAAGAAATATTACTAGTATTAGATGCACAGGCGATTGTGCAGTCTTCTATTCTCCGCAGTGATTAGGGTTTACTACTAAAAAAAGATTTTAGTGTTCTTATTCACATAACTTAGGAGAACTACTTTTATGTTTAATAAAACCAACACGAATCAAGGTAATGGCGCTCAAAATCGAGCATCGCTGATTTCATCTCAAAAAGCTATTGGAACTGTAGTAAAGCTACCAAATAAGCTGACTACTGAAACTGCTAATAATTCTTCTTGGAATCAGGGGATTGCCTATTTTACAAGGTTGGGATTGGTTAAGAAAGCGACTATTTTAGCGATCGCAATCGGTACAATACCAGTTTTGGGCATCGGTGCGATCGCTTTTGGTTTTGCCAACAAATCTATTACTAAGCAAATTACTCAATCTCAACAAGCCCAAGCCACTGACTTAAGTGATAAAGTTAACCGCTTCATGCTAGGACGCTACGGTGATATTCAGGTAATATCAAACTTGCTATTTTTGACAAGTCCCCAAGCCGGCGGCAATATCACTACTCAAGAAAAGCAAGCAGTCTTAGATCAAGTTGTCGAAGTCTACAAAGCTTATGACAGTATTGCTGTTTTCGATCGCCAAGGTAACTTGATTGTCCAGTCTACAGGTGAACTCCTGGATAACCAAAAAGACCGTACCTATTTTCAAGACGCTTTACAAAAAGATACTCCTGTCATCAGCAAACCGGAAGCAGCAAAAAATACTGGTGTTGTGAGTATTTATCTCGCCGCACCTGTAAAAGAGACAAGGACGAACCAAACTATTGGTGTAGTACAAGCACGTATACCTGTAAAATCTTTAGAGGAAATCATCAAAAACTACGTAGCCAATGGACAACAATACCATTTGCTCGATGGTTCGGGAACAGTTTTCTTGAGTCCCCAAAAGGAATTATTGGGGAAAGAGGCCAAGAGAGAGTATTCTAATTTACCTAAGCTGCTAGCAGCTAAAAAGGTAGATAGTTTTATAGAAGTTCCCAAAACTCACAAAAAACAAGAACTAGTTAGTTATGTACCAGCTAGTACCCTAGATGGCTTACCAGATTTAAACTGGCAAGTACTTTTATCTACAGACACCGCAACTGTATTTGAACCACAAAGACAATTGTTGTGGACTATAGCCATTGGTACAGCACTGACAGTATTAATTGTGGGTGCGATCGCATCTCGGTTAGCTAAACTGACTACACAGCCAATTCTCAATGCAACTGCGGCATTAGCAAAGTTAGGTCAAGGTAAATTCAATACCCGTGTGGAAATTGAAAGAGAAGACGAATTAGGGGTATTGAGTGCAAATATCAACCACATGGCTGAACAATTGCAAGTCTTAGTTAAGGAACAGCAACAAGAACTGGACGTTGAAGGGGCAAAATTATTAGCAGATATTACCCTACGAATTCGGAAAATTCTCAAAACTGAAGATATTTATCATGCAGCAGTCAAAGAAGTTCAGCGAATCCTCAAAACAGACCGGGTAATCATTTATAGTCTGAATCCAGGTACTTTGGCTGGCGTTGTCGTTGCGGAATCGGTAACTGATAATTGGCCGGAAATGCTGGGAATGGAAATTGACGACCCTTATTTTCGAGAACATTATCTAGAAAGCGATCGCGATGAACAGGTGCAAGCAGTTGCCGATATTCATCAAGACCAAAGCCTGAAAAACGCCGACGGTTACATCCAACTGTTGGAAAAATTTGCTGTCAAAGGTCATTTAATCGTACCGATTCTTGCCCAAGAAAAACTTTTAGGCTTATTAATTGCTCATCATTGCGAAACTCCTCGTGTTTGGCAACAGCCGGAAATTGACTTGTTTCAACAGATAGCAACTCAAGTCGGCTATGCTTTAGAACAAGCCAAATTATTAGAAGAGATAGAAAAAGTCAGAAATGTAACTGTAAGTGGGTCAGACGAAACACTGCAACAACAACTTTTACAACTACTCAACGAGGTAGAAGGTGCAGCTAGAGGCGACTTGACAGTGCGTGCAGACGTAACCGCTGGGGAAATCGGTACTGTTGCCGACTTCTTCAACTCCATTGTCGAAAGCCTCCGGGATATTGTTACCCAAGTTAAACAAGCTGCCATCCATGTGAATAGTGCCATTGGCTCTAACGAAGGAGCTATCCGCCACTTAGCAGAGGAAGCACTCACCCAAGCTGCCGAAATCAACCGCACCCTTGATGCTGTTGACCAAATGACCCAATCGATGCAAGCCGTAGCCGAAAGTGCCGAAAAAGCTGCCTTCATTGCTAACCATGCTGCTCACACCGCCACCAATAGCGGACAGGCGATGGATTTGACAGTACAAAATATCCTCTCTTTGCGGGAAACTGTGGGTGAAACTGCTAAGAAAGTGAAACGTTTGGGAGAATCTTCGCAACAAATTTCTCGCGTGGTGTCCTTGATTAACCAAATCGCTATTCAAACCAACTTACTAGCCATCAACGCCGGTATCGAAGCAGCACGTGCGGGTGAAGAAGGTCAAGGTTTTGCCGTAGTGGCTGAAGAAGTCGGCGAACTAGCAGTTAGGAGTGCCGCAGCAACCCAAGAAATTGAGCAAATTGTTGAAAATATCCAACGAGAAACCAGTGAAGTGGTGCAGGCGATGGAAATAGGCACTACCCAAGTGGTAGAAGGGACTCGAATTGTAGAGGAGGCGAAACAAAGTCTGAGTGAAATTTTAGATGTATCGTGTCAAATTGACTCTTTAGTGCAATCGATTTCTACTGCAACAGCATCTCAGGTGGAAACATCGCAAAGTGTTAGCCAATTGATGAAAGATATCGCTGCTATATCACAACGCACCAGCGATTCTTCTCACCAAGTTTCCGAATCTTTACAACAAACTGTAGACATTTCCCAACAGTTGCAAGAGACTGTTGAGGCTTTTAAAGTTAGTTAAGTTTGTCATTTGTCATTTGTCATTTGTCATTAGTCATTAGTCATTTGTCTAAAACTAATGCCCAATGTCCAATGCTCAATGCCCAATGCCCAATGCCCAACGATTATTAACAAAAACCATGCTACAAGACAAAGAATTAGAAATCCAGATGCAGTTTCTGGAAGAAGCAACAGATTACTTAAATACTTTAGAAGGGGTATTGCTGGAAATCGATACTAGTAATCGTATCGATTTAGATAAAATCAATGCTGCACTGCGGGCCACTCATTCTATTAAAGGTGGCGCGGGGATGATGGGATTTAAATCGCTCAGTGATTTATCTCACCGTCTGGAAGATTCCTTTAAAGTTTTAAAAACTAAAAAAAATTCTTTAGAAATTGATACTCAGTTACAAAGTTTATTGCTATCTGGAGTTGACTGGCTGCGTCAAATTGTAGAATTGCTTGCAGAAGGGAATGTTGTCGAAGATCAGTGGTTAGCAACTTTTTGTTATCCCATCTTTGATGAGTTGCACGATCGCTTGGGCGACCCCACCCCTGAAGATGCCTCAACTATGCTATCCCCAGAGGATGGGCAAAACGTTATCCCTTTGCTATTTGCCACAGAAGTAGAAGAGTGTTTGCAGCGTCTAGAATCTATATTGGCAGATAGCGAACAAGCCGGATTGCATGAAGAAATTGCGATCCTGGCAGCGGAATTAGGCGGTTTAGGAGAAATGCTCCAGTTGCCAGCTTTTAGCAAGCTTTGTGAGTCGGTAACGCAGCATTTGGAAACTGTCAGTAGTAATCGCATTCCTGAAATTGCTCAATTAGCATTGCAAGCATGGCGGCGATCGCAAGCTTTGGTACTGACGAATCAGCTAGATAACTTGCCTACAGAAATTAATTTGGGTAGTTATATGCAATCCCAATTAATATTACCAGCAGAAGTAATACCACAGCTTCTCCCCACAGATGTCCTCGACACAGAAGTAGTGTCAACAGCTGTTTGGCAAGCAGAGATCCCTCCAGAAGCTTGGACTAAAGATGAAGCGTTGGCGCAGCCCACCGTAGGTATCGCAGCCAATTTTACATTTGTAGATGCAGAATTTGCCGACGATGTAAAGGCTGTCAATGTCACTGAACACAATACAATATTTGCGAAAGAAGACAATCCTCCAGATGCTAAATTTAGCGAAGGCAAAGGAGAGCCAGTTGCTATTGGTAAAGAACGAGAAATTCATGAAAATAGCGTCCGAGTTTCCAGCAAACAGCTAGAGCAAATTAATGATTTATTTGGCGAACTGATTGTTCAGCGCAATGGCTTAAACTCGCAATTAGAAAGATTACGCAAACTCGTTCGTAATCTCAACCAGCGAGTCCAAGTTCTCGACCGCGAAAACCAGGAATTACGTATAGTCTCCGATAAAATTTCTACTCAAGCTACCATGTCGAATGGGGCGCAACTACAAGCTGAAAATGGACGACAAGTACAAGGTACAAACACAGAATTTGATGCCTTAGAAATGGATCGCTATAACGAATTAAACCTGCGATCGCAGGAAGTTATGGAAACCATTGTTCAAGTGCAGGAAGTTACAACAGATGTGCAACTCAGTATAGATGATACAGACCATATTGCTCGGAAACTAAACAAAACATCGAAACAGTTACAAACCAAACTAAATCACATCAGAATGCGGCCGCTGTCTGATTTAGTCGAACGTTTTCCGAGAGCTTTACGCGATTTAAATGTCGAGCATGGGAAAAATGTGCAGTTAAAAATTGAAGGTGGCAACACTTTAATTGAACGCAGCATTTTAGAAGCTTTAAACGAACCTTTAATGCATCTATTAAGGAACGCTTTCGATCATGGGATCGAAGACTCTACCACGCGTCGCCTTTTGGGTAAACCAGAACAAGGATTAATTGAAATTACAGCTACTCACCGCAGTAATCGCACTCTCATCACCATCCGTGATGATGGTTGGGGCATTTCTGTAGAGAAAATTCGCACCCGCGCCCTAGCTATGGGACTGGATGTTTCTTTACTCGCTAATGCTAGTGATGAAGAACTATTATCACTAATTTTTGAACCAGGTTTTACTACCTCCGAGCAAGTCACAGCATTATCTGGTCGCGGTGTCGGTATGGATGTGGTTCGCAACAACCTCAAACTGATTCGAGGAGATGTGAAAGTTGATACGGAACCAGGAGTTGGTACTACCTTTACCCTCTCAGTACCCTTTACACTTTCCGTTGCCCGAGTTCTGCTGGTAGAAATCAATAAAATTCTATTAGCATTTCCCACAGATGTGATTTCAGAAATATCTTTACTCGAAGACGAGCGAGTTTTTGAAATGGCTGGTAGCGAAGTTTTAAATTGGCAAGGAACCATGCTGCCACTAATTCGCCTAACTCGTTATTTAGAGTTTAATTGCCTACGCTACGATAGCCCAGAGTTGGAAATTCCGGCAGCTATTAGTACTAACAGCGTGTTAGTAGTCAAAGGTAATAATCAGCCAGTCGCAATCCAAATAGATCGTTGCTGGGGCGAACAAGAAGTTGCGATTCGCCAAGTCGAGGGAAATATACCTTTACCTGAAGGCTTCAGCAACTGCACAATTCTCGGTGATGGTCGAGTAGTGCCACTAGTTAATGTCAATGAATTACTGTATTGGATTGCTACAAATCAGCGGACTCCTAGAGGCACTCAATTACCGTCAGCAAGGTTAAAAACACCGTTCTTGATTTTTGATGAAGAGAAAATATCAGCAGCATCTATTAAGCAGAAAGGCACAATTTTAATCGTAGATGATTCAATTAATGTCCGCCGCTTTTTAGCCCTGACCCTTGAAAAAGGAGGGTATCAAGTAGAGCAAGCTAAAGATGGTCAAGATGCCTTAGAAAAACTCCATAGTGGATTAAAAGTTGAGGCAGTAATTTGCGATATTGAAATGCCTCGTCTTGATGGTTATGGCTTTTTAGGTAAGGTAAATTCAGATGTTGATACAAAAAATATTCCTGTGGCGATGCTGACTTCTCGTAGCAGCAATAAACATCGACAACTAGCTATGCAATTGGGGGCAAGAGCTTACTTTTCTAAACCTTATAACGAGCAAGAATTATTGCAAACGCTGGAGGAAATAATTCATCCTGTAGTAGAAAAGGCAGCATCTAATTAAAAATTGTTGACTGCTGTTAGCGCAGCGTTAGCGACGCAGGAGCGTCACCCGAAGGGCTTACGGCAGGCTACCGCAAAGGATACAAAGGACAATCAATAAAACCTCTTCACATATTCGGACACCCCGGCATGTTATCTCCAAGCAGCAATCGTGCCAGACTGGGTAAAGCTTCACCATAGGTGGGATGGATGTGAACCGATCGCTCTAACAACTGCCAGGTTGCTCCTGCTTCCATTAGGGATAAAAATACATGCACCAGTTCAGCAGTTTCGTACCCCACCAGGGTTGCTCCCAGGATTTTGTCTGTGTCGCTGTCGATCACCATACGATAAAATCCGAGGTCATGCCCCCACTCGATCGCACGCGCAATTTGGCTCATGGGTAACGTGACAGCACGCGCGTTGATGCCTTGTTTTAGAGCCTGTTCTAACGTCATACCCACTCGCCCCACCTGGGGTTCTGTGTAAACCGCATAGCCAAGGACGCGATCGCTCCGTGTGCGGTTTTCTCCACACAAAATTGCTTTTAAGCGGCGATAGTCCTCCCACGAAACGTGCGTAAAAGCAGGCTGTTTGGCAGCATCCCCAATCGCATAGACTCCAGAACAGGTAGTATGGAACTGCTGATCAATTTTGATAAACCCTCGATCGTCTAGCTCAATTTTGCTGGCGGCTGCATTTAATCGACTTGTATTTGGTTTGCGTCCAATCACAACCAGCAACGCTTCTCCCTGGAGTTGTTGGCCATTGCTCAGGGTCAGCCTAAACACATTACTCTCGTGGGCGACGTGATTCACATTGACTCCAAAGTGGAGCTTAATCCCATCCTGTTCTAATGCTTCTGCTAAGACCTTGCTGACATCAGCCTCTTCCCGATCAAGGACGCGATCGCCCCGTACAATTAAGTCAGTCTGACTGCCCAAACGCGCTAGTCCTTGTCCCAATTCCAAGCCAATATAGCCGCCTCCAATCACCAATAAACGGGCTGGTAAGGTGTTCAAGTCAAAGAAGTTGCGGTTAGTTAAGTAGGGAGTTCCTGCAAGTCCGGGAATGTCAGGAATCAGCGATGACGTGCCTGTGTTAATGATTACCAGAGGAGCTTGAAGGGTAACATCCCCACCTTTGACAGTGCGTTCACCCACAAAAGAAGCTTCGGCACAAATGACTTTGACACCCGCAGTCTCCAATCGCTGGCGAATCCCCTGATTAAAGCTGCTACGGATTCCCCGAACTCGCTCCATGACAGCAGGAAAATCCACTTCTACCTCAGTGTGGATGCCTAACTTTTTGGCTTGGTGCGATCGCCCTGCTGCATGAGCCGCTGCTAAGAAGGCTTTGGAAGGAGTACAACCATAGTTGATGCAACTGCCGCCTAAAGCATCCCGCTCAAACAAAACAACCTTACGTCCCTCATTGGCAAAATCAGCCGCCAGTGGAATGCCTCCTTGACCACTGCCGATCACAATCACATCTGCTGTTTCCATCAGTGCTAAACTCCTTGGAGATAGTTTGCTTGGGTTCTAATTAGGTGTTCTTATTCTTCAACGCTGATTCCAGTCAAACCACTCAAATTATTTGAGTTAAAATTCAACTTATCAGGTTGTGCGTGGTATTCGTGATATTCTCTGTAAAAAATTGCAAAAGGTATTGAACCGAAAAATTTCTATATCAATTCAATTTGTAGTGAATCTATGGTAACTGTGACACTGACGGCTGTTGCTACTGCGATCGCAACTACGCTTTGGACTAAAGCCCAAGAGAAAATGGGCGAAAACATTGGTGATGCTACATGGACGCTAGGTGGTAAGTTAATCGGATTACTCCGCCAAAAGAATAAATCGCCATTACTCACCAGTGCTGTTGAGGGAAATGAACCGCAACGATTAAATTATGGTCAAGCAGTGTTGGAACTGACAGCAGCAGCAGACAAAGACCCAGAAATTGCTCAAGCTGTTGTGGAAGTAGAAGCAGCAGTTAACAATGATCTGTCTGAGAATGCTAAGAAAATTAAAAAATTAGCAGATGAAATCAAGTCACAGCCCTCAGTTATTAACAAGTTTGCAAAATTAGCAGAGGAAATAAAAGCTGAGAAAGGTGCAATGGTTGCCCAACAAATCAACATTGAGCAACAGACCAATACTTACACCTGACTACAGTCGTCTCAAGGGGAGGATGGGACAAAGTTAACTCCCGATGACTGGCGTGAAATCTGCTGTGAAATACTCGCAGAACGGCGAAAGCTGACTACAAATCCTCTGACATCAACTGAAGGAGTCGCCCTGCAAGTTGATGATGTTTACGTGCCACTGGGATTAGTTGAGCGCAAAAAACCATCCAAGCCTCAAGCTGATATTTCTCCAGAGCAGGGGTCAGAACTGTACAAGGAGACAGAAATCACCAAAACATTTGAGCATGATGCTTTTCTTGAAGAAGTTCTCAAACAGAAGAACACGCCTAAAAGTAAAGGTAAGCGAATTGCGATTATTGGCGAACCAGGAGCAGGAAAGACAACACTTTTACAGCAGATTGCTGATTGGGTATCTCGTGAGATTCACCAGTCGATTGTGATTTGGGTATCTTTAGCAGATTTGCGAGAGAAGGAACTAAAATCTTATCTGTTTGAAACTTGGTTAACTCAAGTCGCTGAGAAAACAGGTAAAGCTGAACCCACTGAGCAACTGAAGAATGATTTGGTTGTGCTATTTAATCAAAATAATATCTGGCTGCTGTTAGATGGGTTAGATGAAATGTCGGCATCTTCAGGTAATCCTCTCACAGAAATTGCACGACAATTCCGTGAAGTCAGGTTAATTTCTCAACCACGAATTGTGCTGACCTGTAGGGTTAATCTGTGGGATGGCAGCACTAATGCACTTAATGATTTTGATACCTATCGCAGTTTAGATTTTTCTTATCCACAACAGGTAGAGAGATTTATTCATAAATGGTTCGCTGCTAATCGAGAAAAAGGGGAGCAGTTATGTACTGCGTTGAAAGAATCAGGTAAGGAACGGATTCAGGATTTAGTGAAAAATCCTCTGCGGTTGACACTACTGTGTTTAAATTGGCAATCAGGAGAAGGTAAATTACCGGATACTCAAGCAGGACTCTATCAGCAATTTGTTGATGACTTCAACAAGTGGAAGAAAGAGGAATTCACTACAACATCTGAACAGCGTCAGCAACTCAATATCAAGCTGGGGGAATTAGCAAAAGAAGCTATAGACAAACAAGCAACCCGTTTTCGCTTGCGGCAGGATTTTGTTAGTCAGTTTTTGGGCGATGTTGATGATGAAAATTCGCTGCTGAAATTGGCACTAAATCGCGGCTGGCTGAACTGTGTCGGGATAGATACAAATAGAAAACCTGTTTACGCTTTCTTTCATGCCTCATTTCAAGAGTACTTTGCTGCTAAAGCAATTGATGACTGGCATTTCTTTCTCAACCACGTTCCTAAAAATCCCAGTCAAGGAACTTATCGCATTTTTGAACCGCAATGGAGGCAAACAATGTTACTTTGGCTAGGGCGAGAAGAAGAAAACCTCAAGCAGCAAAAGCAAGAGTTTATTGATGCTTTAGTTAATTTTAAAGATGGATGTCAAAAATTTTATGAATATCGCGCCTATTTTTTAGCCGCCGCAGGAATTGCAGAGTTTAGAGATTATTTCAGAGCAGATGAAATAATAACACAAATTGCCGCTAATTGGACTTATAGTTCGGTTTTTTTAAAAAAAGAAGATGAAGCTATGTCAGCACTGCAACAAACAGACCGCAAAAAAGCGATCGCCGCTTTGGTGCAACTGCTGCAATCAACTAATTTGAATAACAATACCCGTTGGGTGGCAGCATCTAGTTTAGGGAAAATAGGCACAGGCAATGAAATTGCGATCACAGTCTTGGTGCAACTGCTGCAATCAACTAATCTGGATGACTACACCTATAGGCAGGCAGCATCTAGTTTAGGGGAAATAGGCACAGGCAATGAAATTGCGATCGCCGCCTTGGTACAACTGCTGCAATCAACTAATCTAGATGACTACACCTATAGGCAGGCAGCAAAAAGCTTAGGAGAAATAGGCACAGGCAATGAAATTGCAATTGTAGCCTTGGTGCAACTGCTGCAATCAATTAATCTGGATGACGACACCCGTAGAGACGCAGCATATAGCTTAGGGAAAATCGACCCAGGCAATGAAATTGCGCTCGCCGCCTTGGTGCAACTGCTGCAATCAACTAATCTAGATGACGACACCCGTAGGGACGCAGCATATAGCTTAGGGGAAATAAGCACAGGTAATGAGATTGCGCTCGCCGCCTTGGTGCAACTGCTGCAATCAACTAATCTAGATGACTACACCCGTTGGCGGGCAGCATCTAGTTTAGGGAAAATCGACCCAGGCAATGAAAGTGCGATCATAGCTTTGGTGCAACTGTTGCAATCAACTACTCTGGATAACGACATTCGTGGGCACGTAGCATCAAGCTTAGGGGAAATAGGCACAGGCAATGAAAGTGCGATCATAGCTTTGGTGCAACTGCTGCAATCAACTAATCTGGATCACTACACTCGTAGGCAGGTAGTAGATAGTTTAAGGGAAATCGACCCAGGCAATGAAATTGCGATCGCAGCCTTGGTGCAACTGTTGCAATCAACTAATCTGGATGACTACACTCGTAGGCAGGCAGCAGAAAGCTTAGGGAAAATAGGCACAGGCAATGAAATTGCAATCGCAGCCTTGGTGCAATTGCTGCAATCAACTAATCTGGATGACTACACTCGTTGGCTGGCAGCAAAAAGCTTAGGGGAAATAGGCACAGGCAATAAAATTGCGATCGCAGCCTTGGTGCAACTGTTGCAATCAACTAATCTGGATGACTACACTCGTAGGCAGGCAGCAGAAAGCTTAGGGAAAATAGGCACAGGCAATGAAATTGCAATCGCAGCCTTGGTGCAATTGCTGCAATCAACTACTGTGGATGACTACACCCGTTGGCAGGCATCAGAAAGCTTAGGAAAAATAGACTCTGGCAATGAAATTGCGATCGCAGTCTTGGTGCAACTGCTGCAATCAACTATTGTAGATGACTTTATCCGTGGGCACATTGGAAAAAGCTTAGAGGAAATAGGCACAGGCAATGAAATTGTAATCGCTGCTTTGGTGCAACTGCTGCAATCAACTAATCTAGATGACTCCACCCTTATGTACGTAGCAGAAAGTTTAGGGAAAATCGACTCAGGCAATGAAATTGCGATCGCCGCCTTAGTGCAACTGCTGCAATCAACTAATCTAGATGACGACACCCGTTGGCAGGCAGCAGAAAGCTTAGGGGAAATCGACCCAAGCAATGAATTTGTGATCGCCGCCTTGGTGCAACTGTTGCAATCAACTACTGTGGATGACTACACTCGTAGGCAGGCAGCAGAAAGCTTAGGGGAAATTCTACAGGTTAATAAGCATCGCTTTGAGGTAGTTAAAGCTTTAAGTGGTTATTGGCAATTGAATGGTGAATACTACGATTTAGCCTGGAAATGCGCCCAGAATATGCCTTACCTCGATTTCTATCAAGCTTGGCATCAGCATAATGTTGTTACTCGTACAATGCGAAGCTTAAAGAGAATCCTCTTCACAAGAATAATTTAACTACTTTTGCAGCAGTGACGTTACAAATCTAGTTGTGGTGGTAACGAACTTCGTCATATTTGTGGTAAATGCTTAAATCAAAGCTGTCAGCTATTTACGAATTGGTAAAATACGCACCCTAGATTGAGCTTGGTCAATAGTAACCAATGCACCTGACTAGTAATGACTCAAAATGATTCAGGGCTGAAATGACTAGATTTTCGATACTGTTTGGCAAAATATCCTGAGCGCGAACTTGAATTACACTGGGGGTATCAGCACCTGTTGCAGCTAACAAAGTACCAAAGTCTAAATCGTGAGTAAAGACGATATAACTGTTAGTTCTTGCCCACTCCATAATGATTGCATCTTTCTCACGGGGGTTGCCAATAGTAGACCAGTGGACAGACGAAATATTGTACCTCTGAAAAACCGCAACCCAATCAGGGGAAAGATTCATATCAATCAAAATTTTCATGCACTTTTGAGAGGGACTTCAATTTCTTCAACTCGCCATGCAGCATAGGCAAGTGCTTCATAAATATCAGCTTCTTCAAGGTAAGGATATGCTTTGAGAATATCGCTATTGCTGTGTCCAGATGCCATTAACCCAACGATAGTACCAACAGTGACACGCATTCCTCGAATGCAGGGTTTACCACCCATCACTTCTGGATTGCGGGTAATTCTGGTGAGATTTTGCATGGTTGTTACCTCGCTATGTGGGGTTATTAGATTGAAGAATTATAAATAACTGCGTCCATTTTTTCTATTATCTGACCTTTCACGTTAAGCATTAGATGGGAAGCAATGCGATTTTGTGAGGTGAGGCAGGAGGCAGAAGACAGAAGGGTTTTAAGACTTTATCTTTTGAATGCTTGCTCATTTGTTACCAACACAGAAGCGGACGTTAAGAATAAAGTTGTTGTCGTTACCACAGCTTGTCTGTTCGTTACCAACACAACTTGTTTCGTTCAGAATGCTTATCCGTTGGTAACGAAAACTTGTCCGTTCATTAACAACACAAGTTGTTTCGTTCAGAACGCTTATCCGTTGGTAACGAAAACTTGTCCGTTCGTTCACAACACAAGTTGTTTCGTTCAGAATGCTTATCTTTTTGTGACAAAACTTATGCAATCATTAACAACGCTTAAATAAAACTTATCAATGAAGTTGTTTCGTTACCAGAGCTGATCTATTTGTAACAAAGCTTATGCGATCGTTACAACAGCTTAAGCAAAACTTATAAATAATCATGTCTGGCACAGACGCGATTAATCGCGTCTCTACAGTATTGATGCTTAATCAGCGTCGGGTAGTTTACATTAGATTACACAACTGCAAAAGTTCTAAAGGTTTTTTTATGAACAAGATAGTAACAGTTGTATTTGATGGAGGTGTTTTGCGCCCAGATGTTCCTTTGGATTTAGCACCTAACACACGTTACGTAATTGCAATTCAAGAGTTGCCAGAATCATCGGGTGATGCTTGGGATGTTCTGGAGGCGATGACGGGAACTGTTGATGCACCCCAAGATTGGTCTAGCAAACACGATCATTATTTGTATGGTACACCGAAGCAGGCAAATCCAGACAATCCACTTGTTTTGGCTAGGACTGCAATATCCAAAGCTTTATACTGAAGCTATCCCTTTTGCTGTATCTTGGACGATTAAATCGACAACATCTGAAAAACGCCCCGTTTGTTTGTAAATTTCGCGTTGTCGGGTTGCACCATTCCCAAACTCCATCGTTCTATGTACAAGAGACGAGACTTCATCCCATTCTCCGTACTCCTCAAGCGATGGACGCACGAAGCTGAGAAAGCTTTCAACCATCTCCCGTGCCGGAACAGCTTTTACAGCGCTAACGTCAATTAAATCCTCATCTAATCCATAACGTGCAGCACGCCAGTGAGCAGCACGTATAAGTTCGTGACGCACTGGGTGAAACGGTTTATCAGTTATGACTTCTTCGTAGCAAGTTCGCACCAAAGCACGTACAAGCCCTGCTACCATTACTGCTTCGTCTACTGTCTGGCAGACATCCGTGACTCGAAACTCTATTGTTGGAAAGCGCTCAGACAAACGCACATCCCAATAAATCTTTGTCGCCTCTGCGACACTTTTTGTCTCTACTAAAACTTGTACAAGCGCTTCGTAATCGGTTAATGACTCGAAAATCAGTGGTACTCCAGATATAGGCCATCGACCCCAAATTTCGGTACGATAGCTTGCATAGCCTGTATCCGTACCTAACCAAAAAGGTGAAGATGCTGCCAGTGCCAACAGTGGGGAAAGCCATACACGAGTCCGGTTCATCACCTGGATAGCAGTAGAGCGATCGCTAATTCCCACATGCACATGACAGCCAAAGATGACTAGTTCACGGGTGAGTTGTTGATAATCTCGCATCAAATCTTGATAACGTTCTTTGGGCGTGATCTGCTGTTCATCCCAATGTGAAAACGGGTGCGTCCCAGCAGCAGCAATTTGCTTACCGTCCTTAGCAGCAGCCGCAATCACTTCGTAGCGCAAACGAACAAGCTCAGAGCGTACATCTGCAAGTGTTCTACAGATGGGCGTACCAATTTCTATCTGCGATTGCTGGGCTTCTGGCTGCACCTCTGAACCAATTGCTTTCTGGGCTTTTGGAAGAATATGCTCCACACGCGAACTTAGTTCTCGCGTCGTGGGATTGATAATTTGATATTCTTCTTCAACACCAATAGTAAATTCTTCAGTCTGGGATGGCATAAATTTGGATGGTCAAGCGTATGTTTAATCAATCAACACCAGCACCCCTAGATTATACTTATATTTTATTTTGTTAAACGTTATAAACTTGAACATCATTCAATATACTTGCTTGCTCTAAATCTGAGGAGTTTTAAGTGACAAAAAACAATAGAAAAAAGGCTGTTGCTCAAGCTATTTTCACAGCTATTGCTCTGGGTTGGGTGATAATGCAAGTGGAATTAGCCCAAGCTGCTACTTTGACGGTTAACAATCTTGATGATAGTGGCTTTGGCTCATTGCGAGACGCTATCAACACTGCAACTAGCAATGACGTGGTAGAGTTCCTATTGGGTAGTAATCCCAGTACAATTACCCTGACAACTGGGGCACTTGCGATCGCTAAAAATCTTACTATTAATGGCCCAGGTGCTAACTTACTTACTATCAGTGGCAATAATCAATTCCCCGTGTTTGACATTAACGCCGCCAATGTTAGACTTTCTGGACTAGCGATCGCAGGTAATTTCAATGCTTACAATTCTAGTAACATAACGTTTACTAATAGCTCTATTAGCGGCGACAATGTGAATATAGATAGTAATCTAAAACTTATCAATAGTACTATCAGCAGCAAGCGTTTGGTAATCAATGGTGAACTAACAGGAATCGATGATAGTAATGTAACGGCTCTAGATAGCATCACCATCGGCGGCAATTTAACTGCCTCTAGCGGCAATTTAACTATCTCTACTGATAAACTCTATATTAAGGGTGGTAGCAAGAATTCAGGGGCAGCAGGCAGCCTAACTATTACAACTAATGCTCTTACAGTAAGCCCCGGTGCTATTATATCGAAATCAGTACCCGAACCAAGTGCGATCGCTTCTGGTAGCAAGAATTTAGGAGCAGCAGGCACTCTAACTATTACAACCAATGCTTTTACAGTAAGCCCCGATGCTATTATTATATTGAAATCAGTACCCGAATCAAGTGCGATCGCTGCTGGTAGCAATCATTCGGGATTAAGAGGCAACATAACTATTACAACCTCTAACTTGATTGTGAGAAGAGTACCCGAACCAAGCGCGATCGCTGATGATAGCAATAATTCAGGAGTAGGAGGTAGCATAACTATCTCAGCCCCTAATGGTTTTATTATATCAAAACCAGTACCCGAACCAAGTGCGATCATTGGTACTATACTTGCTGGTAGTCTGGCTTGGCTGGCGAAGAGAAAGCAAGCAGCATTTCGCAAGGCGAAGATATAATTACGTATTTAAATAAATTCGTAAATAAAATAGTTTAAATACTTAGCACTTAGCCCGCTTGCACGGGCTAAGTATTTTATGGGCAATTAGTCGAATGTAATATCAATTACCTGCAACTAAAATACTTCCAGGAACCTTTATTAAGCCTCGACTTTTACACCCTTCCAGAAGGCGACAGAACCTTCAATATTCTTAGCCTTCTCCTTAGCGCTGGGATAATACCAAGCAGCATCTTTGTTGACTTGCCCATCAACTTCGACACTGTAGTAACTGGCAACACCTTTCCAAGGACAAGTAGTGTGAGTGTTGCTTTCAGTAAAGTACTGTTTGTTAATGGTGTCAACAGGGAAATAATGGTTGCCCTCCACAACTACAGTATTATCACTCTCGGCTAAAACAGCTCCATTCCAAATTGCTTTCGGCATAAATGACTTTGTAAATAAACTATACATATAACATTTTGACACTATCAGCTTATTTGTAGTGAATTTATGGAACCCGTGACGCTGCCAAAATAGTTCAGAAGTCACGAAGAGGCAATGAATTGGAGGATTTACCTCTAAATATTAATTACAATCACTTTTATTTATCAATTTGAAAATTAAAAGCATTTGCTTCCATCATCAAGATTTTCTAGCATATTGGTATGGAAAGTTAATTAGTCAAAACAAAGTTGCATTTTGGTTCATAGCCTTAAGCAAAAATTCTTTAGATATGTGAATAGGCGATGCCTGTGGCGAGCTACGCTAATGCATCTTCTAAAAATACTTGTCAGTTAAGGATTCTATTTAGCATATCTTTGCCTCTTTGAAGTTATTACTAAACTTTCTCCTAATTTCCAATTTTTCCAATTAAGGTTAATTTAACTCCCAAATTCAGGTAATTACCAAATCAAACCATCCGGGAAACTTCCAATAAAAGATTGAGATTAATAAAGTAGTCAACTTTAATACTAGAGAATACTGATTGCACTTTATTCAGTTGAACATAACTCTATGAAATTTACAAACTTGGTAAATTCTACACATATTGTTACTTGGATTAATTCTATGCCTAAAATCAATTGCTTTCATCCATCCAAGAATCACAATAGCCCATCAATAAATACAACCGTCAACTCTGACACTTCCCCTAGCTATTCCACAAATACCAATCACCTCAAATCTTTTGATACTGCTTTTATTGCCTATTACATGATGGGTTTTGGTAATTTTGAATGATCTAAATTAGTTCTGTACTTTTCAGGTCTAGCTTAGATTATTTTATCAATTACAGCTTTGTCACAGTTCATAATTCTCTATTATCAATCTGTGTTAATTCTCTTCAAATCTTGTTTTATCAAGATTTTAGGAAATTATTTTACTTAAATATATGAGTGATAAATAAACAAATATGATGGACTAATAGCAAAAGTTTGAAATTGATAAAAAAGAAGACTCAATTAATCAAAAATGTTAATTTATACTGAGAATAAAATTATGAAATTCACAACTTTGCTCAATTCTGCACTGCTCATTACTTCTATAACTTTTATTTCTGGAATTGCTGGCGCTCAAACAGCTAATACTAACAATGGCGGTGGACAAATAAATACAGATGTTAACTCTAATACTTTACGTAAAAATCCCACAGATGCCAAATATCTGCAACCCTTTAATCTTGCTTTTCTAGCTTATCAAGGTTATTTAAAAGACCAAGGTATTCCTAGTGGGGGAACTTTGTTATTCAAATATCAAACCGGATTCTTGACTGCGAAAGATGTGGTTCAGGCTGCTATCAGGGCTAATAAGTTACCAGCGCAAGTTTTGAACGATCAAAGTTACGTCAACGCAGTCGAGTTACAGATGAAATCCTTTGGCGATACTAATGATTCACAATAGACAATTTAGGAGTGCTGAAATCAATCTTCGCATCTCCCTATAACTATTTATCCTGCTTTTGAGTTGATTAGGTTTGAAATCAAGTCGCACACGGGGTTAGAATAACTGAAAATATGAGTAAAATCAAAGTCTGTAGTGAATATATCCCACATCCCCAAATTACCCATACCACCGTCTCTTTTGGGGTCAGAAGTCGGTTCTTTTTCTGAGTTTACAGTTACTCAACGAATGCCTGCGATCGCTCGCAAAGTTATCGCTGAAAATAATTTCTCGTCTGAAATTAATACCAGCTTAGAAAACCTGGCTAGAGAATTACCAACAGGATATGTGCAACCTCTTTTAAATAAGACTGCTGTAGATTTTTTAGCCTGGAATACATATTTAGAATTCTACAAAGGTCAGCGTTGGGTTGATGTTCCTTGGTTTTTTGCCGAAACTTATTTTTTTCGGTTAATTCTAGAAATTACTAATTATTTTCGCCCTGGTATCTGGCAAGGTGTCGATCCATTTGAGTTACAAAAGTCTCAAAGTTTAGAAGCATCTCTGGATTCGATTATTCTATTGTGTGGTCAGACTAACAATTGGTTAGATAATTCACAACTGAAGAGAGAATCAAATCAAACAGCTTTAATAGCATTGTTATATTTTGCTTTATGGGGAAATCGAGTTGACTTGAGTTTATGGTCAGCATCCGAGAGCGATCGCAGTCGTTTTGATATTCAAACCCAACTAGCTCACATCTTAGTAAATGATGCCTCCCAAGTCACGGAATTGTTAATCAACTCTCAAGGGGGACGGATTGATTTTGTTGTAGATAATGCTGGTTTTGAACTTGTTTGTGATTTATGTTTAGTAGATTTTTTGTTAAGTAGCCGACTGGCTAATCAGGTTTACCTACACTTAAAGCCACATCCGACTTTTGTATCTGATGCCATGATTAAGGATGTACATTACACAACAAGTTTTTTAGCCGCTAGTGGAAATCAACAAGTTACATCCTTTACCCAAAGGCTGCAAGACAATATTGCATCAGGGTGTTTAGTACTATCTGAAGATTACTTTTGGACATCGCCTTTAGCCTTTTGGGAAATACCCAACTACCTCAAAAATGAGTTAGCCAATGCGAGTTTGGTTATAGTCAAAGGAGATGCCAATTATCGCCGATTATTAGGCGATTGCCACTGGGATTTTACCACCAACATTGCAGATATAGTTTCCTACCTACCCGTGCCAATGGTAGCTCTACGCACCCTGAAGTCAGAAGTAGCAGTCGGTTTAAAACCAGAAGTTATTGAGAAAGTAGCAAAATCTGACTCTTCTTGGTTGACAAATGGGCAGTGGGGTGTAATTCAGTTGGTAGTTTAGACAATTTTAAAAAATCGAGATAATTTGTAAGACAAATATACGTATCTTCACTAATTATGGGGTCGTTTACCCTACTCGTATCACCACAACCAGCTTAGGATAGACTAGAAAAACTTTCTAAGGAAAATGCTAGAAAAAATCACAGCTGTGTTTAATGGCAAAGTGTTCTATCCGGCTGAACCGATCGCACTGCCAATTAATACCCGCGTGCGAATTAGTATTGAAATTTTACCGCCAAGTGAACATGAAACGGTATCATTTCTGCAAACAGCGCGATCGCTCAACCTCGAAGGGCCGCCTGACTGGTCTGCCAATATAGATAAATATTTATACAGTAAATAAACTTTTCATGCATTCTGAAGTCTTTCTTGATACATCATTTGCCATTGCCTTATCTGCACCGAGCGATCGCTTGCATGACCGAGCCTTACATCTGGCTAAAATGTTACAAGCAGCAGAGACTCGTTTGGTGACAACACAGGCGGTGATGTTGGAAATTGGCAATGCCTTATCCCAACAACCTTATCGTCAAGCGGCAATCATATTATTAAATTCTCTAGTAGCAGACTCCAAAGTAGAAATTGTCCCCCTTTCCCAGGAACTCTACGAACGTGCTTTCCAGCTATATCGAGAACGAACAGAGAAAGAATGGGGATTTGTCGATTGCGTATCTTTTATTGTTATGCAATATAGCGGCATCACTGAAGCACTGACCGCTGATGAGCATTTTCAACAAGCAGGGTTTCGAGCATTACTGCGAGAAAATTTGCCGTAAGGGTTTGGGCATTGGGAAGAGGCAGAGGAGTTAGGAGTCTTAATTCCTAACTTATAACTCCTAACTCCTCACTTGATTTTAATAAGCATCCATTGGCAGACAAGAACAAACAAAGTTCCTATCGCCAAAGGCTGAATCAATGCGACCGACAGCAGGCCAGAATTTATACTCACGAGTCCAAGGCGCAGGGTAGGCAGCTTGTTCACGAGAATAGGGATGCTGCCATTCTCCGGTGATGAGACTTTCGGCAGTGTGGGGTGCGTTCTTCAAAACATTATCTTGGACATCCACCTTGCCAACTTCTATTTCAGCAATTTCTTGGCGAATAGAAATCAACGCATCGCAGAAACGATCCAACTCTTGTTTAGATTCACTTTCTGTAGGTTCCACCATGATTGTACCTCCTACAGGCCAGGAGACAGTCGGTGCATGGAAACCATAATCCATGAGACGCTTGGCAACATCATCGATTTCGATCGCAGCCGATTTTTTGAGCGATCGTAAATCTAAAATACATTCATGGGCAACTAGACCATTTTTCCCCTGATACAAAACTGGATAGTATGATTCCAGTTTCTTGGCAATGTAGTTAGCGTTGAGAATCGCCACTTTAGTTGCTTGGGTTAAACCATCTGCACCCATCATGGCGATGTACATCCAAGAAATCACCAAGATACTAGCACTACCCCAAGGCGCAGCCGCAACCGCACCAATATTAGAGTGCTGAGTTGAGTTGTCCATAGTGACAACAGGATGTCCGGGTAGAAAAGGCACAAGATGAGAGGCAACGCCAATGGGCCCCATACCAGGGCCACCACCACCATGAGGAATACAGAAAGTTTTGTGCAGATTCAAATGACAGACATCCGCGCCAATATCACCAGGACGGCAAATTCCCACTTGGGCGTTCATATTTGCCCCATCCATGTAAACTTGTCCACCGTGACTATGGACAACAGCGCAGATTTCCTGAATTGGCTCCTCAAAGACACCGTGAGTTGAGGGATATGTCACCATTAAGGCAGCTAATTCATTGCTGTGTTTTTCTGCCTTAGCCTTCAAGTCACCAACGTCAATATTACCTTGTGAGTCACAGGCAACAGCTACCACCTTCATCCCACACATCACCGCACTTGCTGGATTTGTCCCGTGTGCGGAAGTGGGAATCAAACAAACGTTACGGTGTGCTTCACCGCGACTTTCGTGATACTGACGAATTACTAAAAGTCCGGCATACTCGCCCTGAGAACCAGCATTTGGTTGTAGAGAAATTCCCGCAAACCCGGTAATTTCAGCTAACCATGCCTCAAGTTGCTCAAACAGGATTTGATAACCCTGAGTTTGCGACGCAGGTGCAAATGGATGAATCTTGCCAAATTCCTCCCAACTTACCGGAATCATCTCAGCAGTTGCATTCAACTTCATTGTGCAAGAACCCAAAGGAATCATCGATGTCGTTAGCGACAAGTCCTTGCTTTCTAGCTTGTGCAAATAGCGCAACAACTCACTTTCTGAGTGATAGCGGTTAAAAACTGGGTGAGTGAGATATGTACTTGTACGCGAGAGAGGGAGATGGAAGGATGAGTCAGAAGTTAAGTCTTCTAAAGTGAAGGGTAAATCATCTGTACCAGCGAAAATCTGCCAGAGGTCGATTAAATCTTCTGGCGTAGTTGTTTCATCCAGCGAAATACCAACAGCAGTGGTATCAAAAACCTGTAGGTTAATTTGAAGTTGTTCGCTAACTGCCAGAATATCTTTTAAATTGCGTCTTCCCAGTTCTACTCGCAGCGTATCAAAGAAATCTTTGGAACTGATGCTGTAACCCAAACGCTTCAGTCCTTCTGCCAATAACACCGTCAAAGAATGGATATTTTCGGCAATTTGCTTCAGTCCAGTAGGCCCATGATAGACCGCGTACATACTTGCCATTACCGCCAGCAATACCTGTGCAGTACAGATATTACTAGTAGCTTTTTCGCGGCGGATGTGCTGTTCGCGGGTTTGCAAGGCGAGACGTAATGCAGGCTTACCTTGGGCATCTTTTGATACTCCTACAATTCGCCCCGGAACCAGCCGTTTATACTCTTCCTTCGTAGCAAAATATGCCGCATGAGGCCCCCCAAACCCCAACGGAATACCAAACCGCTGAGTGCTTCCTACAGCAATATCAGCGCCAAATTCTCCAGGAGGAGTCAGCAAAGTTAAACTTAAAGGATCTGCTGCTACCGTCACCAATGCACCCTTAGCATGGGCTTTTTCTATAAAAGCGCGGTAGTCGTAAATGGTGCCATCACTTGCAGGGTATTGCAGAACAGCCCCAAAAATTGGTTGATCAAAATCAAATGTTTGATGATCGCCGACAATAATCTTAATCCCTAATGGTTGAGCGCGTGTTTGCAACACGTCGATAGTTTGGGGATGACAGTCACTAGAGACAAAATAAGCATTTGCCTGATTTTTACAAACACCATAGCTTAGGCTCATCGCTTCAGCAGCGGCTGTGGCTTCATCAAGTAACGAAGCATTGGCAATTTCTAAACCTGTGAGGTCAATAATCAAGGTTTGAAAATTCAGCAGCGCTTCTAGTCGCCCTTGGGCAATTTCTGGCTGATAAGGAGTGTAAGCAGTATACCAACCGGGGTTTTCTAGAATATTACGCCCAATCACAGGTGGGGTAATACTGTCGTAATAGCCCATACCAATGTATGAACGGAAAACCTGATTTTTGGCAGCAACTTTTTTTAACGATGCCAATGCTGCATACTCACTTTCGGCTTCTGGTAACTTTAGCGGTTGCTTCAGCCGAATTGCCTGTGGAACTGTTTGGTCGATTAGGGCATCCAAGGTGGGAAACCCCAGAACCTTAAGCATTTGCTGGATATCGTCGGAGTTAGGGCCAATGTGTCTTGGCACAAAACTACTTAACTTTTGACTTTTTTCGTCCAGCACTTGCTGCTGATTAGACTTGAGAATAGGGGCGTTTAATACCACAAATTACTCTCCAGATGGTACTATTTCATATTTTGCAATAAATACTGATGAGAAGTAGGTGTAACTTTTCAATTTATCTAAATTTCATGACTTATTTTCGAGTGGAATGAGAGATAAGGGAGATAATTTTACCTTGTCCTCCTCATCCCCCTCATCCCACTCCCTACTCCCTACTCCCTACTCCCCTTCCACCTGGGCACGATACTCGTCCGCTGTCAAGGCATCCTCAACTTCGCCAGGGTCATTGACGCGTACTTTCAAAAACCACCCTTCTCCGTAGGGGTCTTCTGACACTTCTTCAGGAGAACTAATTAAGGCTTCATTGCGTTCTATAACAGTGCCTGTTATTGGTGAATTCAGTTCTTCAACGGCTTTCACTGATTCAATTGTGCCAAAGTTTTCTCCCCTAGTAAGAGCGTCGCCAATTTCTGGCAGTTCCAAAAAGACGATATCACCTAATTCATGTACGGCAAACTCAGTAATGCCAATGGTGGCAATTTCACCATCGATTCGCACGTATTCATGAGAATCCAGGTATCTGAAATCTTGAGGATATTCAAAAGACATATCACTTCCTCTCCCTTATCAAAAAAATTATTTCCCTAACAGTCATCCAAGTCATATCTGGTAATGAACCTGAGTGTAGATTGAATAACTCACAACACATTATTCCTCAAAAACCTCGGCGCTTATCAGTTGGTAACACGATTTTTTGACCGATAAAAGGGACGTTTAACTACAACTGCTGGATAAGCTTTGCCACGAATTTCAACTTCTAGCTGCTGACCGACAGTTGCTAGCTGGGTGGGAATGTAAGCTAAGGCAATAGGATAACCAAGTGTCGGTGACAGTGTGCCACTAGTAACTTCTCCCACAACTTTACCTGCGGATAACACTTGATAGCCATGACGGGCAATGTTGCGTCCTTGGGTTTGCAAACCTACTAATCGGCGATGTACTCCAGTGGCTTTTTGTTGTGCTAAAACTTCCCGACCAATAAAATTGCCTTTAGTATCTAAATGAACTAGCCACCCCAAACCTGCTTCTAAGGGTGTGGTGATGTCATCGATATCTTGTCCGTAAAGTGCCATCGCCGCTTCTAGGCGCAGAGTATCTCTCGCACCGAGTCCACAGGGGATAACACCAGCTTTATGGAGAGTTTGCCACAATTCTACTCCCACATCCGGGTCTACCATCACCTCAAAGCCATCTTCTCCGGTGTAACCCGTACGGGCTAAGAAGGCAGGTTTACCTAGTAGAGTTGCTTCTAAATGTCCGAAGGCTTTGATTGGTTGTAAGTCTTCTTGCACTAATGGCTGGAGATATTTAATCGCTTTTGGCCCTTGCACGGCAATTAAGACTTTATCTGGTGAAAGGTCTTGGAATTGCAACTTATCTAGGTCAAGGTGTTGCAATAGCCATGCTTTATCTTTACTGGAGGTTGCGGCATTGACTATGATGAATACCTTTTGTGTACCACTGGTGTCTTCACCTTGATAATAAACAATGATGTCGTCAATAATTCCCGCTTGGGGATTTAACAATACGGTGTATTGTGCTTGACCGGGTTGCAAACGACTCAAATCGGAAGGCACTAGTGGCTGGAGTTGAGAAATCAGGTTTTTACCTTGGAGGGTAAATTTGCCCATGTGGGAAATATCGAACATTCCAGCTGTATTTCTTACAGCCTCGTGTTCGCGGCTAATTCCACTAAATTGCACAGGCATTTCCCAGCCGCCAAAGCTGGTAAGGCGTGCTTTGAGTTCTACACCCAGTTGATATAAGGGGGTTCGCGCCAGAGATTGGGCGTTGTCTTCTTGATTAGCCACAGGTAATTATTGCGATCGCACCTCAACATCTATCATCCTACGAGATGCTTTCTAGTTTTACAGTCTTTATGTATTGAATTGGGCCAAACAGGGCATTAGTTATTCTCCCTCATCCCCCTCATCCCCTTTGTCCCCTTCTGTAAGGTTTAATAGTTAATGGTGGAAGTGTTGAGATTTATTAAGAAGAGATTATGAAATATTGGCGGCTGTTAGCTAGCTTTGTCTTAGCTATGGTTCTTTTTTTGTTTCCCCTATCGGCACAAGCTGCAAGTTCTTCTAGTATTACCCGTTCTGTGGGTAATGATGAACTTAAGGGCAAGGATTACTCTGGTCAAAGTTTAATTGGTACTGAGTTTACCAATCTCAAATTAGAGAATGCTAATTTTAGCAATGCTGACTTACGTGGTGGCGTATTTAACAGTAGCGTATTGGAGGGAGTAAATCTGCATGGTGCTGATTTTAGTGAAGGCATAGCCTATTTAACAAGGTTTAAGGATGCTGATTTAAGTGATGCTGTGTTGACTGATGCAATGATGTTGCGTTCTACTTTTGATGGCGTGGATATCACAGGTACTGATTTTACGAATGCGATTTTAGATGGTATACAAGTGAAAAAGCTTTGTGTGAAAGCAAGTGGTGTGAATTCTAAAACTGGTGTGGATACTCGCAAGTCTTTAGGATGTAAATAAATCCTAACCCCTTCTTCGCTAGTGGAGAGGGGAATATTTTTTTCAGGACTTACGAATTAGGCGCAGCGTGCCGGAGGCGATCGCTAGTGATATGCTTCTCTTAAAAAGCTGGCATAATTTGCCCGAATCGTCATAGTTGTAGGATGACTTACACCTAAAGTCCGTTCACAAATTTTTAAAGCTTTCTCAAATAAGGGTTTGGCTTTGCTGTAGCGTCTTGTATAACGGTAAAGTGTTGCTAGATTGTTCAGGCTAATGGCGACATCAGGATGGTTATTTCCCAGCAGCCGTTTACTCAGTTCTAAAGCTTGCTGATACAAAGGTTCGGCTTGCTTGTAACTTCCTATAGATTCGTAAAGCTGTGCTAAATTGTTCAGGCTGGTGGCAACATCGGGATGGTTATCTCCCAGCAGGCGTTTTCTCAGTTTTAATGCTTGCTTGAGCAAGGGTTCAGCTTCGCTGTAGCGTCTTGTATAACAGTACAATGCTCCTAAATTGTTCAGACTCGTGGCAACATGGGGATGTTCTTCTCCCACTAGGCGTTTCCACAGTTCTAAAGCTTGCTGATACAAAGGTTCGGCTTTACTATAGCGCCCTGTATATTCGTAGATTAATGCTAAATAGCTCAGGCTAGTGGCGACATCAGTATGTTCTTCTCCTAGCAGGCGTTTTCTCAGTGCTAAAGCTTGCTCAAGCAAGGGTTCGGCTTCCCTGTAGCGTCCTGTAGTTTCGTAGAGTAATGCTAAATTATTCAAACTAGTGGCGACATCAATATGTTCTAAACCAAGACGATTTTGAGTTAGTTCTAAACATCGTTGCAACCAAGGTTCTGCTTGCTGATAAAGTCCTTGACTTTGATAAAACCAGGCTAATTTGGTAAACAGAGGGATTAGATTTTCATCGCTCAGATATTCGGATAGGTGGGTTGCAACTTCTGTAATGTGCGGGATATGTGGAGTGAGGTTGAAAATATCTTCAGCGTTAAGCTGTTGCGGAATTAGCTTTGCTACCTCTAAGATCATGGCTGCAAATTTAGTTTTTGCTTCATCCGCCTCACTTGACTTATCCAACTTAACTTGTAAAAGTTGTCGAATCTGTGGATTTAAACGATAAATTCCTTTACTTTTCTGTTGTAGCAAATGCAATTCCAGTAAATCGGCTATGGCTTTATCGTTGAGTTGTTGTTTTTTGTTATCTTCTATTGTCTCAACAGATAGGGGAATATCAGCTAAAGCACACAAACTTAGCAAACAGCTAAAGCTTTGGGCATTTTCATCCAACTGTTCCCAACTCAATTCAAAAATTTCAGCTACACCGTATTCATCAGGCATCAATGAGTTAGCATTGACTACTGGTTCATGTTCCACTCGTTTCTTCTCTAGCCGCTTCAGCAGTGTTTCCAGAGACAAATCAGGCATTTTATTCAAATATCGTCCCACTAACTCTAACGGTAAAGGCAAATATCCCAAAAATTTACAAATTCTTCTGGCAACCCAAGCTTCTTGTTGCAGTCGTTGCCGAACCACTAGCGATTTGAATAATTTCATCGCCGCCAATGGTTTAAGGACATCCAATTCGCTATTATATTTTGCACTCAGGTAAGCTTGTAACTTTTCTAGTTTGTCTCGATTGTTGAAAGTCGCTAATTCAGGATTATTCTGAGCAAACTTGTCATACACCTCACCCACCCACTTTGTAAAAGCAGCAATATCAACGTTTAATTCGCTGGCAAGTTTAGCTTTAGTTCTACCTAAGTTTTCTGTCTGAAAGTATTTTGCAAAAGCTGCTGTTTGCTCTAGAGATAAGCCGTTAATAGCAGCTTCTTTGGCTAGAAAATTAGCCCATTGCATAAACAGCTTGTGAAATTTATTTTTATTGTACCTTTGTCTGTAAGTAGCTGGGTGGGAAAATTTATCGTTGAGAGAAGGCAGGAGGTAGGAAGCAGGAGGCAGGAGCGAAGAGGGTTTTAGCCTAGTTAACTTTTCTTTACATATTTGATTTTATTGCACCGACTTACTTATTTGGAAGTCTCCTCTGTTTGGGCTAAAAATACCATTGACATTGCCACTTTAGCCTCTGAGAGTGAAAGTTAGGCTTCTGAACCTAGCTGTTTCGAGTTTGGAACTCAAAACGGCTAGATGATATCTACAACCGGCTACGCCTATGCTCTATTTTTCACCGTACTTTAGATATGAGGGCGCGATCGCACTTTCTCACTTAGCATGAGAATTGAACTGCGAAAGACGCAAAGGGCGGCAAAGAAGAAATAACAGAAAGTGTAGACGCGCAGCGGCTTGTCGTCAGACATCGCCATTTAAAGTTAGAATTGATAGCGATCGCTGCAAATATTCTTAACCGAACCGTATACAAGTCAAAGGATAATTGATAATTTGTTTTCCAAAAGAATTAATTTGAGAAATTAGACCCTATCTAGCGGTATCTCGCGGTTCCGGTGAGTACTATAGTTTGATATGACTGTAATTGTCCAAACAGGGGAGTACGAATAATTCCTGATGTTCTTTCAGTAGTTATAATGGCTTCGGTTTGAACAGGAGTTTCTCTAGTCCCGATCAGTAGGTTGATAATTGGTAAGAGTAAGCTTAGTTTAACTATATTTCCTCCCAAATCAGGGTTTGGTGGTCTGCGAATAATTATCGTTAGTAGTGTACCGATATCAGTAGCTAATGTCTGAATTTGATCGCCACTGAAATGTTCAGAAATATTTTTAGTTTTGTAATCAAGTTGTGGCACTCCATTGAGAATTGAATATTTGATGTAAGTACCTTTACCCTCAAGTTCAAATTCATTTGGTCGTTGCACAACAATTGCTTGTGCTGGCTTTGTGGATTTAGTCATCAAAAAAGATAACAGTGATGTCGTGGTTAAGCCCGTCACAAAAGTGAGAGCAGTTTTGAGAACTTGACGACGAGGGAAATTTGGGGATATATCTTTAAGGTTCATAATCGCTAATCTAAACCATTTATAAAGATATATTTCTCTTTCTAGAAAGAGATTAGGATTGCGCTGTCCGATAACAAAGCGCGACAATTAGAAATACTGCTGGTCTGCTTATTTACGCCGTACTGTACTAGGATGAGAACTTCCCATGAAAAATCAGGTTAATTCTCACAACTTAGACCGATGATTAAGCAATTGTCTGAAAAATCTTGCCAGTAATCTTCTGTGTACTGTTCTATTGCTTGCTTTGGAATTTCTATAGGATGCCATGAAAACTTCTTAAACCCGGCTTGTGTTACAGCCCATTCATAAGTAGATTGACTCCAACCAAAGTATTTAATAATAAATGGTGGATTTGTGTGAAGCTCAGTTTCAGAATAAAAGCCTTCTGACAAAGGTTCTTGTTTGAGTACGGTAAGTCCATACTTTGTCGAACTTGATTTCTTCCAAGAGAAATTTGGATTAACCGTCATGGCAACAAGACGCGCGTTTGACGCTAGATTCCTGCGGATATTACAAAGCATCTGTAGTAGATGCTCTTTGTTTTCTGCATAATTAAGAAGATAAATGGCAGTAACTAAATCAAAACTGCCAAGCTTGTGAAGTTTGGCAATGTCTAATACTTGATATTCATTTCCAAGTGGATTTTTTATCTCTTGCTGGCGTGCAACGTTGACCATTTCTTCTGAGATGTCTACACCAACAACTTTTGCAGCTCCTTGTTCTTTCAACAATCTGCTATAAAAGCCAGTACCGCAGGCTAAGTCTAGAATGGTTTTCCCTTGAACATTACCAAGAATCTTAAATAGTGTAAATTTTTCGGCGATCGGCAATGTGGCTACAGTTTTAAACTGCTCGTAAACACCGCCAATAGTATCATATAGCTCAGTCGTCAGATCCTCAACCAATAGTAAATTAGAGTAATTATCCCATTCTTCCTATTCGATGCTGGGGTGCTATGCATTAGTCACATCTTTCTTAACAAAAAAGTGAAATGCTAGAAATTAAAATACCAGTTGTTCATTTTTAACTCTTTAGCTAAATAAAAATAAATTTGTGATGACAACATTAAGTAGTGTTGCAGTTTATAAGCGATCGCACTTGAGCCTCTGAACCTCAAAGTTGAGCTTCTGAACCTCGACGTTGAACCTTTGAACCTCAATGTTGAGCCTCTGAACCTCGACGTTGCACCTTTTAGCCTCAATGTTGAGCCTTTGAACCTCGACATTGCACCTTTGAACCTCAATGTTGAGCCTCTGAACCTCGAAGTTGCGCCTTTTATCCTCGAAGTTGCGCCTTTTATCCTCAACGCTGCGCCTTTTATCCTCGAAGTTGCACCTTTTAGCCTCGAAGTTGGGATTTGCTACTCAAAACAGCCAAATAAATACTCTATCCCTCCTGCCCCCTGTCTCCTAATACTAAGGTGACTGATTTAACACCCACTTCAACCACTGCCCAAAGGAACTTACAACATTCAACCTTTGAACTCCAGGCGCACGCGCGGCGGCGAGTCCATCAACGGCGACTAATGCAGCGTATTGCAAGCCCAAAAAACTATCAACTGCTGCATAAGGGCCACCTAAAGTAATAGCCCCAGCCGCATACATTTGACCTCTATCACTACGCATTTCTACCAATTCAAAATTGTTCGCTACAGTCAATCGCCCCAGGTGGTTCACTGGCAGGTTGTAATGTTTCACCAAATCTGCTAGCAGGGGATTGGCATCTACCTTGGCATCCAATCCGGTAGCATCAACAATAAAATCAGCTAGTAATTTCATTTCCCCAAAGCTTTGCTCTCGGATACGGGTAATAGTCCGGTTTTGGGCATCTCGTTCCACATCCAGCACTTCACCGAAGGTAATTTGATACCAGCCTTCGCTTAACCCTTGGGCAGTAATTTGCTGCCAGTCGTGGCGGTCGGCGGTGGTAGTTCCACCCCAGTCTGCTAGTAAACGCTTACGTTCATCGGGGGTGGCTTTTTCTAACATTGCCCGGAGTTCGCCGCCCCAACAAGCTTTTGGCCAGTTAAAGGGTTGAAATTCGTAATGATTTTTGACTAGGCGCGTGGCTCTTTGAAATTTGTTGCCTTGGGGTTTAGGCGATCGCATTAAATGCAAAACTGCAATATTCCGATTTCGCTTTCTAGCTTCATAAATCCGCTGCACAATCCGCGAAGCCACAATTCCCCGCCCCCGAATCAATACTGTACCACCATGTTGCTCTAGTTGCTCATAAACATGATCGTGGGCTTCATAAGCATTGACAACAGATTTAAAATCTTGATATTTTTCTCTATAAGCTTGCAAATCTGGAAGAAACTGAATTGCTGGATACCCAGTAGCTAAATGTAAATAACGACTAACTAAAAAAGCATAATTTCCTGGGCCGCGAGAATAGGCTACACAATACCTGCCATCATCAGTTTTGCGAATTACCCTAACTCGCCCATAGCGATAAATTTGATTCCAGCCTATGCGCTTCGTCTCCCTATCTATGGAATCAAAGACATTACCTGCACGGGGAGTATAAGTTTCTGCAAATGTTGGTTCAGCAAACACTTGCCACAAATACTTGAATGCTGACTTTATCTCTCCCTTAGCTAAGTCACCCCAAGCTTCACGCAAGGCATAACTAGGCCAACCCCAAATATTATCAGGACAAGAGTCAGAATTAGAACGCAATCTTTCATATAAGGGAATTTGCGAATTCAGACAAAGGCGTTTGTAACGAGCATAAGGTTCCGCCTCTAATCCCAAAGCCACAATTTTGGCAGCACGCACACCACTAATTCGCAGCAAATCAGCCCATAAAAAGCTACCCAATCCCGCCCCGATCGCTAGATAATCAGATTCATCTACTGCTAATCCTGTAGCATGAAGTGCTTGCACAGAGACCTTTTGTGCCTGAAACGCCAATGGCGGGAAATTACTTACCACAGGCGTTAGCGGCTGAACTACAGCCAAGCTGGGGTCTGGACGATTGGTATTTGCATTGAAGTGAATCGTTGAAGGGGGGCTGGTATCTGGTGCAGAGGCGCTAGCGCCAAATGTCACCGCGATCAAATATGGGCCAATTTGTAACGTATCACCATTAACCAGAACACTGCGCGTTTGTGCTTGACCATTGACATAGACACCGTTAACACTGCCTTGGTCAATCACTACTAAATGGTCTTGTTCCCAGTCAATTAGGGCATGGTAGCGAGAAACTTCATTACTATTAAGCAGCATCCGAGAAACGCGTACTCCCCTGAGTTCAGCAGGTAAGCGAGCAAATTCTCGACCAAAAGCGATCGGCATATTTAACAGTGGTTCTCGCCGTTCACCCGTCGCTGGTTCTTCCCAACTCAATTGGATTTGTAAGTCATTTGTCATTTGTCATTTGTCATTTGTCATTTGTCATTTGGCATTTGTCATTTGTCATTTGTCATTTGTCATTGGGCATGAAAAAAACTCTTCTCCAGTCTCTACTTGTCACTCTTGTACAGACGCGATTAATCGCGTCTCTACTCCTAACTCCTAACTACCAACACACTTACAGCCGCAGCTAAAGATGTCCCACACCAATGACAGCCAATTTGTAGATTCTCTGCTGGGGAAACTTTATGACATTTGGGGCATTCTAAGCCATAAACTCCTGGCGGTGGTGCGGGGGGTGTTGGTGGGTGATGGTGATGTTCGAGATTTATTGCTGGATTGGGTGGTAGCAAAATTGTTACTGGAATGCTACCTGTAGAAACGCTTGTAACATTGAGTTTTATTTGTCCCAAAGAAATATTAGTACCCTCAGTTAAAGGCATTTCACCTTGGACTAATTGCCGTCCATCGACAACGGGGGGATTTTGCGATCGCAAATTCCTAATGTAAAAGCGTTGTTGCTGGTGATGAAAAAATATTTCAATGTGCAGTCCAGAGACAGTAGGATGACTCAGAACAATATCACACCGCAGGGGGTCGCGACCGATGCGGACAGTGCCAGGATTTTGACTTGGCTGTTGTTCGTAAATGTTCTGAGTTTTATCTTGACCTGCATCGTACCACTGTAAAGTTAGTGCGTTCATTGTTCTAACTTCGGAACTCGTATTTGGTTAGCTATTTCAACTTCTTTCTGTGCGATTCCTAACACGATTGAGTCAATGCAAGCAAGTATTTAGAAAAAACTTCAACAAGCTTTATTTTGCCGACGCTAATTTATCTGCGATGCGTGTAGTTTCTGGTAGCCGATATTTGGGCGTGCAACGTAATACATAGTCAATCGCTGTCGGTAAACTAATTCGATGACCACTGGAGATGTACAGAGGTTTTACTCCTGTGCGCGATCGCAAAACTGCCCCAATGGTATCACCGTTATATATCAGTGGTTGTCTGCTACCTTTAGTTTCTGCTAATTCTTCATGCTTACCTATCAACCTGGACTTAGCTACACCAATTGTCGGCATATCTATAAGTAACCCTAAATGGCTAGCTATGCCTAATCTGCGGGGATGAGCAATTCCCTGACCATCACACAAGATAATATTTGGTGTTGTTTTAATCTTTTCCAGGGCATCAAGAACAGCTGGAATTTCCCGAAATGAAAGGAACCCAGGAACATAAGGAAAGGTTGTCGGACGATGTGCTAGGCTTGTCTCGATTACTTGCAAATCAGGAAAACTCAGCACGGCGACAGCTGCACGGCTAATTGTGCCATCAGCTTCAAAACCCATATCTACTCCAGCAACGTACTGGATAGGTTCTTGCAGTTGATCTTCAGTAATTACTTGATTTTGCAGCGTTTCTTGGATAACTATGGCTTCTTCTAGCGTCGAAGGCCAAGCATGATCTCGATAAAACTTCATATTGAAAATTGCAATTAACTGATTAATTTTAATCTTGTTAATTTGGTAAGCACAAAAACAAGATTTTTTGATGTTGATGCCGGGAAAATATATTTTTGCAAAAGTCTGTGAATGACTATCTTTATACTAAATATTTTAGCCCAAGTTAGCTGATATCTTTCATCATCATGTTACTTCAGGCTGTCAAGAGGGAATCCTGAGAATATAAGTTTATTTTTCTAGATTTTCTCTTTTACTGGTTATGACACAGCCAAATATTCTAGAACTTGCAAAACAGGGGGATGTAGAGGCGATCGCATTTCTGATGAACCGCCACCTACACCCCAAAGGAATTGTTGCAAAAGTTGTCTTTAAAGATGCTTGCTTGGAGGTAATGCTAGAATCTGCCGAAGTACCAAATCAGCAAATTTTAGTTGCATTTATCCGCAAAGGGTTAACGGCTTTAGGGGCTGCATCTGTTGAAATAGTGAGAGTTTATGGACAACAAACAGATAAGGAGTTTCCAGCTTGGAGTCAAGAGTTTGATTTGAGCATAGCAGAAGCTGAAGTAGAAGCAGTAGATAATGAAGAGTCTTGTAGTGAATCTCAACTTTTAACTATTTTTATTAATTTAAGTGGCGATACTGCACGAGGATTAACAAATCAAGATTTTGAGTTTATTGCTAATCAAATCAGCACTGATATTTTATCATCTTGTAGTGACGTATTTATTCAAAAAGTAAGCATTACTAATGGTAGTTCTGTGATTACCAAGGAACGTTAGTATTTCATTTACCTTATGTAATCATCTAGAAAAAAGTCTCATGCCTGGATTTTTATATAGAAATATAACAAATCTAACTAAAATTTAAATATAGAAATATAAAATTTCTGACAATGTTGCTTATAGGTGTAGATGCTCAACCATAAGATAGACAATAATTTATCAATTTTTTGCATTTATTGGTTATGAAACAGCCGAACAATCAGGACGTTACTAAGCAAGAACTACAAAAGTTTTACTGGCCATTATGGTTTCCTTATCCTAGTTCTTGGTTAAAAGCATTGATTTTGACTCTATTTTTGAGACTTATTATATTTGTAGTCAAAAATACTGGAAAGGTAGGCTATAACATCGTATATTTTGTACACAGCCCGCAATTATTTATTATATTTACAATATTATTAATCTTATCTCCAATTCCGATAATTTCTTTGACTCATCACTGCTTACACTTACTTATTAGTCGGTTTGGATCAGAAATTCAAGCACCCGAAATAGGTAGAACACAAGGATTATTACCAGGAATAATGAGTTGGTGGGAAGGATTGTACGCTTGGCTTGTAATTGCAATTTCTACATTGATAGCAGCTTTCTTTTCTACAATACTTCTACCATTATTTTATCCTAGTTACGACAGACAAATTGAATACTATACACAAATAGAAAATATCAATAATATCATATTAATATTTGGATTATTATATATTTCTACTGGCGCATTTATTTATCAAATTGAATATTTGGTAAGACACCGAATAATATCTGCTTATTCTGGCAATAAAGAAAAGTATACAACTGAATCAACCATTAATTTAAATACAGAGAAAGAACTTAATAGATTGCGTGGAGAAATTGGTTTTCACACAATAAAATCCAATACTTTATCGAATAATGAAAAAAGTACAATTATCGAGACCTATCGATGGAAGGATCGTAATTTAAATAAAAAGTTGTTGTTCGTTTTTATAATATTTTCAATTTCTCTAGGAATATACTTTTCTTCAAGATTTGTAGAAATATTCCCGCTAACTTCTAAAAGTTCAACACAAATACCATCAAAGCCTGTATTAGTTACACCCTCACCAGTGACTTCAGAATTGCCGACTGTGTTACTTAAAGCTGATACATTTCGAGAGGCAGTAAGTAAAGCAATTAATGCAGCTAATCTGACTCAATCAGCGAAATCTCCAGATGAGTGGAAAACAGTTGTGAGTCAGTGGCAAGCTGCGATCGCACTTATGAAAACTGTGCCATCTTCTAGCCCAAATTATGTAGTAGCTCAACAAAAAATCATAGAATATCAGAAAAATCTTAACTACGCTGAGAAAAATTCCTTTGGTAATAAGTAATGCGATCGCACCTCAGCACTAAACTAGAAAAAGTAGTGCGTAGCTTGCCGCCATAGGCATCACTCAACTATCCCTATCAAAATAAAACCCTATGAAAACCAAAACATTAACTGCTATTCTTCACAAAGAAGAAGATATGTATGTTGCTGAATGTCCTGAAATCGGCACAATTGACCAAGGTAAAACAATTGAAGAAGCTCTTGCTAATCTTAAAGAAGCTACAAGGCTATATCTAGAAGAATGTCCTTTCCTAGACACTGATACTAGTCCGAGATTTGTAACAAGTATAGAGGTCAGCTATGCCTAGATTGCCAAGAATATTAGGCAATGAGGCAATTCGTGTATTAGAGCGTTTATGATTTATTCAAACTAGATAAACTGGTAGTCATGTTGTACTTAAAAAACCAACTCTCGAAGGAGAAATTGTTTGTGTTGTACCACTCCACCGCGAGTTAAAAGTTGGCACACTCAGTGGTGTTCTTAAGCAAGCAAAAGTTACACCTGAAGAGTTTATAGAAAACTTGTGAGCGCATAGGCGTAACCCGCCGTACCCTTCGGGATCTTGCTACGCGTAGCGTGTCGTAGAGAAGGCATCGCACCCAAAGCTAAACTAGAAAAAGCAGTGCGTAGCTTGCCGTCGTAGGCATCGCTCTTATTCTTACCTATCCCGATCAAATGCGATATTTTGACACTAATTAATTGAAGCTGCTCAACTGCGTGCCAGTATTAACATTAAATTACCAGATGCTATCCATGCAGCAACAGCACTTTTGGCTCAATGCTCTACTTTTTTAACTAAACGATCAGCGCTTTCGGAGTGTCCCTAATCTATCAGTAATTTTGCTTTCTGAGATTAATTATCCCTAGCTAGAAT
The DNA here is from genome assembly GCF_034531255.1 of Nostoc sp. ChiQUE01b. Taxonomy (NCBI): domain Bacteria; kingdom Bacillati; phylum Cyanobacteriota; class Cyanophyceae; order Nostocales; family Nostocaceae; genus Nostoc; species Nostoc sp. ChiQUE01b. Next base: position 70,052 of record NZ_JAVRBM010000015.1, read on the forward strand.
TTATAATAAAAATAATTTCGCCCTTGAAGCCAATCATGACAGAAGGAAAAACGCGGCGTAATTTCCTAATTACCAGCATTGCTGTAACTGGAGGTATTGTGGCAACTAATGCTTTACAGCAAAATACTACCAACACCGCAACACCGCCAGCAACTATGCCACAAAGAGGGCTGGGACGCACGGAAGTAAAACTCCCGATCTTCGGGTTAGGAGGAGCAGGACAAACGCCGCTATCCTGGGAAGGAAAAGAGGGTGATGCTACAGCAATTATTCAAAGAGCGTTGGAACTTGGCATTCGCTATTTTGATACAGCACCTAGTTATGGGCCGAGTGAAGATTATTTAGGAAAAGTGCTACCACCTCATCGCTCAAATGTATTTATAGCAAGCAAGACTGATAAAAGAGATCGCGATGGTGCATGGCGAGAATTGGAGCGATCGCTTAAACGTCTCAATACAGATTATCTCGATTTGTGGCAGTTGCATCACGTTTCTTTTTCCGAAGAACTCGATACCATCTTTAGTCCATCAGGCGCAATTAAAGCTTTAGAAGAAGCCATACAACAAAAACTGGTGCGTTTTGCTGGTATTACCGGACATCACGACCCTCAAGTAATTGCCGAAGGGTTACGTCGCTATCCTTTCCACACTACACTGATTCCTGTGAATGCCGCCGATAAACACCACCCACGTCCATTTATCCCGGTAGTTTTACCAGTTGCTCAAGAAAAAAATGTCGGCGTGATTGCGATGAAAGTCCCGGCTTATGGTCGGCTGTTTAAATCAGGTGGGTTGACAGGTATGGAGGAAGCTTTAGGTTACACACTGTCTCAGCCTGGAGTTCATTGTTGTGTAATTGCAGCAGAGACAGTTGCACAATTAGAGAATAATGTCAAGATAGCGCGGGCTTTTGTGCCTCTTAAAAAGGAAGAATTGACAGCGATCGCACAACGAACCGCTAATATCTGGGAAGATAGTACATTCTTCCGTGCTTGGACTTAGTACAGATCGCCATAAAAATGGGGGTTTAACGATGACGAAGCCCGACTTTAGTAAAATATCCCGTCAAGAACTTAGAGAATATATTTTAGCTCATCGTGAAGATGATGAAGCGATCAAGGCATTAATCAAACGGGGAAATCCTAATAGTCCGACATATCCATTCCCTGAAACTAACGAGGATTTGAGGGCAATGGAAGAAATACTCAAGAAAAAACTGGGTAGTAGTGGAGAGGCTGTCTAATTAGTTGAAAGGTTTGACGATGGGTTTAGATAGTGAAATCTTGCAGATATTAAAACTTACTAATCACACTGATAATATTGTGCCGCTTGCGACATATTAAACTGTAATAGCTTCTCCTCTGGCAACTTGTATCCCAAACTCGGCTTAAAAGGTGAAATATTCAAATTGCGAATAATTTCTGTCGCTACAGCCTTTGCTAGTAACGGTGGTACAGAGTTACCAACTTGTCGAAATCCGTGCCATTTGGTTACATGAAATCTAAACCAATCGGGGTAAGAATGCAATCTCGCCGCTTCCCTGACCGTGATACAGCGCGGCGTAGATGGATGAATCGGTCTCGGAGATGTGAAAGAACCCCTATACTTATCTGTTCCGGCTCTTAAAGTATTACAGACACCACCAGGATGTAGCTTATAAAAACGACTAATTTTTTCTCTCTCGCCTTGTTGAGTCTCCTGAAAACGTTGAATCGTTTCCGCAGAATGTTTTGTTCTTAAACTTGAATAAAGTATTCGCAAATCATATTCTCGTTTGTAAGAATAATCATCGTCTAAGCATTTGAGACCGCGAAGTACAAGAGCATAGTTACTAGGCTTTTCGTAGTCTGCAACAACCCAATCTCTTGTTAGTAACTCAGAATACTTTTCTATTTTAGGTAAATCTCCAATTGCATCCCATACTGTAGGACTCAATGGAATATCAGATATTTTTTTAGAATTTAAATTATTTAGCAAAGCTTGTTTAGTAATCGGCTGAGGATATTTTGGTAACTCTACATCCTCTCTTGCGCCTATAAGAAATAATCTCTCGCGGGACTGTGGTACTCCGTAATTTGCAGCGTTGAGAATTTGGTAATTTTCTTCTACTTTATAGCCAGATATTTTAAATTCACTAATTAAGATTTGGAGGATTTGTTTATGTTCGCCAACCGTGATTCCCCGAACATTTTCCATCACAAAGAATTTTGGTTTTAGCTCAAAAACCAGCCGATGAAAGTGAAACACCAAAGAATTTCGGGGATCATCAACAGCCCGTTTCCCAATTAGAGAAAATCCTTGACATGGTGAGCCACAAATTACCACATCAATTTCGCGATCGCCAATCTCAGACCGATTCCTAATTTCTTCTCCGGTTGTATCCACAACACTTTTACATAACACTGAGCAATAAGGGAAGTTAAACTCATGTGTTGCACAGTGAATCGGGTCGATTTCCACAGACGCCAGCACATCAAAACCAGCTTGCTCAAAGCCAAGAGTCATACCGCCCGCGCCAGCGAATAAGTCAACTGCGATCGCTCTTTGTTTTCTCATCTCATAAGCCATGACACCTCTAAAGGGATTAGGGACTGGGGATTGGGTATTGGGTATTGGGGATTAGAGATTGGGAATTGGGTATTAAGTATAGAGTATTAAATATACAAAATTTTCCCAGTTCCTAGTCCCCAGTCCCCAGTCCCCAATCCCCAGTCCCTCATAGCATTTGCAAAATTTCTTGAGCAACACGATCGCAAACCCCAACTTCTCCTAAACTTTGCCGCATTTCTTCATAATCTAGCAAAGTTTGCTCTCTGCGACTGGGATTGAGTAGCAGTTCCATCGCTGCTTGGATAATATTCTCTGCTGTGGCTTGCTCTTGTAAAAATTCTGGCACAATCGGCTTCATCACGACTAAATTAGGTGGTGATGCGAAGGTTATTGAACCTTTGAGGATTTTCCGAGCTATCCAAGCAGTCAGAGCACTAAGGCGATAAATTACAACTTGCGGCACATTTAACAGAGCAAGTTCTAGGTTGACAGTACCAGATTTGCTAATGGCTAAATCAGCTGCGGCAAAAACTTCCATTTGTTGACCTGATATAACTGTCGCCCGCAAACCGTAACGCTCAATAGCCTTTTCAATTGGCTGTCTATAGACTTCCAGCGACAGGGGAATCCAGAAACGAACTTCAGGTAATTTAGCTTGAATAGTTTGGGCAGCTTGAAAAATTACTGGTAAAAGATATTTTAATTCTTGGCGGCGAGAGGCGGGGAGGAGGGCGATCGCAATTTCTTCTGGTGCAATCCCCAGTGTTGCACGAGCTGCTTCCCTACTAGGAGCATCTTGCATTCGGTCAACCAAAGGATGTCCCACCCAACTAACTTTTGCACCTTTTTCGCGAAAGTAACGGGCTTCTTGTGGAAAGATTGCCAACAGCTTATCTGTAAAACCAACAATCCGGTTAGTTCTACGCAAACTTATTGACCAAGCCCACTCTTGGGGAGCAATATAATACACCACAGGCACATCTGGTAGATGCTGTTTCATATAAGTCCCAATTTCCAGATTGGGAGTCATATAATCGATCAGCACTACTAAATCAGGTGGATTTTGCTTTAAGGAAGCGATCGCCTGACGTTGCACCTGAAGAGTCGGTAAAACATAAGGCAGCCCTTCTAGAATACCCATTGAGCCAATACTACTGGTATTTCCCAGCAGAGTTGCCCCAGCCTCTACCATTTTTTCGCCACCCAGCGCTACAATCTCTAATTTCAACCCAATCGCCACAGCTTGACGCTTCAGCGCTGAAATTAGCAGTGACCCTTGTAAATCGCCAGATACTTCACCAGTGCTGATAAATATCCGCATTTGATAATTAAAGTTAGGAGTTAGCAGTGAATAGTTAGGAGTTAGCAGTGAATAGTTAGGAGTTAAAAATTTAACTCCTCACTCCTAACTCATAACTCATAACTCATAATTTACGATTCATCACTTGCGCCTTTTTTCCCTTTACTCGGAATCAAGCCACGTCTTCCAGGCATTTGAGAAAGTAGAAGGAAGCGTCGCAAATGCTGCAATTCTTCGCTATCCCCTAACAATTCCAACTGTTCCAAAGCATCCTTAAAAGACAAATCAGAACGGTAGAGAATGCGGAAGGCTTTTTTTAGCATTTGTAAATCTGCTGAGTCCATACCAGACCGTTTGAGTCCGACAAGATTGAGGGTTCGCACCCGCGCTGGATTTCCCTCCACCAGCATATATGGGGCCACATCCCGGTCAATACGTGCCATACCCCCCACCATTGCTTGTCTACCAATATGTACAAATTGATGGACACCTAAAACTCCACTGAGCCTAGCACGTGACTCTATATGGACATGACCAGCCAGCGCCACAGAGTTAGCAATCACTACTTGGTCTTCAATGACGCAGTTATGAGCCACATGGACATAAGCCATCAAAAGATTACCGTCACCAATTACCGTCGCTTCACCAGCACCGGTAGCACGGTTAATGGTAACGTACTCACGAATCAAGTTGTTATCACCAATTTTGACCCAGGTTGGTTCTCCTACAAACTTCAGATCCTGGGGTTCCATACCGATGGCTGCACCTGTAAAAATCTGATTTTGCGCCCCAATTTCACAAGGCCCCTCTAGCACTGCATGAGCGCCGATTATTGTTTCAGGGCCCACTTTGACATGCGCTCCAATCACAGCATAGGCACCGACTTGCACTGTATGGTGGAGTTCCGATTTCGGATGAATTACAGCAGTTGGATGAATTAGCGTTTTCAAGGGTGAATCTCCAGAACTGTCTTAATAATCAAGCGCCAAGCGGGGTTTTTGAGGCAGCGCGTTACTCTGCTTTATGAGAGTTGTACCGACTACCGCCCCATTAAGGCGACTGGCGTTGTTGAGCGTGAAGTATTTCAGTGAACGAAAGTGTCGGGCAAAGCAAGTTAAGTGTGTTTGTGAGTGCGTCTCGTAGAGAGGGCGGCGAAAATCAAGAAATTATCAGATGCTATTGTGGATTTCTTTTAACTGTTATCCTGTTCAGGATTCAGTAGGGGCATTTCACGGCTATACCCATACCACGAAAGCAAACTTTTAGCTAACTAAAGAAAACATTAATTCCCCTTCACAAGCAAGTTGACCATCAACTTCGGCACGACCTTGCATCTTACCGAAACGACGTTGTTTTACCCATAACAGTTCCACCGTCATGACTAGTTGATCCCCCGGCACGACCTGGCGACGAAAGCGAACTTTATCGATACCAGCAAAGACGAAGAGTCCGCCTTCTACCGAAGACATTTGAGTTAGGACAATCCCTCCAACTTGTGCCATTGCTTCAACAATTAGCACCCCTGGCATCAGTGGACGTTCAGGGAAATGTCCTTGAAAATGGGGTTCGTTGATAGTGACATTTTTAACCCCAACAGCTTTTTTACCTGGAACGTAGTCAATTATTTTGTCTACAAGTAAAAATGGGTAACGGTGGGGTAGCAATTTCTGAATTTGTTCAGATGTAAAAGTTGTTTGAATTTCAGAACTGATTGTAGTCTCATTTATAGCCTGTGGTTCGGTAGATGTAGGTGTAGTTGTATCGATGGTATTCACTTCAGTGAGGATTGACATTGGCCGTGTAGTTGATTTTTTATCTAAAAGTTGGTAGGCAGGCGTATATCCAAAGCCTTAATAATCCTAGATGTAAACTTTAGATCAAATCTAAAATCTAAAATCCAAAATCCAAAATTCTTTGAGCCAGTTGAATGTGTAAATTATGACTGGCTTTATACGCCAAAAAATGAGCACGAGGAAAAGTCCCTAGTAAACTCAAATCTCCTACTAAATCCAAGATTTTATGACGGACTGGCTCATTTGCAAATCTCAATGGTGGATTTAGCCAGCCTTCTGGCCCACAAACGAGTGCATTATCCAAACTACCACCTTTAATTAACCCTGTTTTTTGTAAGTGTTCAATTTGATGCAGTAACCCAAAAGTACGAGCAGGAGCAATTTCCGTAGCAAAGCTAGCAGAAGCTTTTCCTAGCTGATCATTTAGTGACCAACTATACCATTGATTACCAATGGCAGGCAGGTCAAAATCAATACCATAACTAAAGCGGGTTTCTGGTGCTGGGAGGGCACATACAAAGGCATCCCCTTGATAGACCCATATTGGTTCTGTAATAGCCAAGGAAACTTGGTTGTTAACGAGTTGTGAGACTAAGCCAACTTGGGCAATATTGGCTGTCCACACACTTGCTGAACCATCCAAAAGTGGGACTTCTGGCCCATCAATTTCAATCCGGGCATTATCCACACCCATACTCGAAAGTGCTGCCAACAAATGCTCTACCGTGCGAACATATACCTCACCCTTACCCAACTGAGTTGAGAGAACAGTGTGACTAACTGCTGCAACTTGGGCTGGAATTATCGGCAAATCCGGTAAATCCACCCGCACAAAGTAGCGTCCACTTCCCGCCTCAGCTGGTAGTATCCGCACTTGGGTATTCACACCGCTATGCAATCCCACCCCTATTTGGGTGATTTGGGCTGCTAGAGTGTGCTGTTGCATAGCCGAAAAGTCAATATATTTCCTTTAATATTGTTCATCGTCTGTTTTGGTAAAATCCCTGATATTCCCTGAAAAATCTCATTAATCCCTTTATTGGAACAGTATTGAGGTAAATGTAAAAATTAGCAAGCTGATTAAGAAAGAGAATTGTCATTAGTCCTTTGTTATTCACTAATGACCCTCCGGGTGACGCTCCTGCGTCGCTAACGCTGCGCTAACGCCAGTTACTCATGGGGGAAACCCCCAAGACCGCACTGGCTCACCAATGACTAATGACTAATGACAAATTAAAATCTTTCGCCAATACCGAAATTAATCCGGCTATCACCATCATCGTTGATACCGTAGTCAATCCGAATTGGCCCCAGTGGAGACTGGACGCGAACGCCAAGACCATAACCATAGCCACTGCCATTTTTGTTCAACACTTCAGCAGCCCTAGTACTAGTTCCCAGGTCACTGCCGAGATCAAAAAATAGTGCGCCACTAACTACTGAAAAAACTGGAAACCGATACTCAACTGATGCTTGCACATAAGAGCGTCCACTACCTAATGCTCCTTCTTCATAACCCCGGACGGAGTTGCTACCTCCAAGGGTAAAAGCTTCGTAGGGAGGCAAGTCACCGAGGATGGTTCCTGCTTGCAGGTTAAATGCTAAGGTTTGTGCCCCTTTGCTGAGGCTAATCAGCTTAATGGGTAAATATTGGCTGTAGCTACCCCGGAATCTGGTAAGGAAGATGTTGCCTAGTCCCACTGGGACTGACTGATCGATTCCAAAGCGGAGATAAGAACCGCTAGTGGGTTGCAGGGGGTTATTACGGAGATCGCGCTGTGCCCCTACTTGAAACAATAGTAAATCGTCTTGACCGCCGCTAGAGAGAGTCAGTGGAATTTCATCACTGATGCGGTTTCCAGTATCATCATCAAATACCGCTCCTGTTTTTCTAAGATTGCCATCAGCATCACGGGCAGAAACTCGTTGATACTGTAAACCCGCTGAGGCAGTCCAGACGGAAGTTTTATAAGGATTGGCAGAGAGAGGACGGGTAAAGGTGACACCACCACCTAGACGGAGAATGCGGGGGCGATCCTGAGAATCTACATCGGTGGGATTACCTGGATTAAACGTCCTAATGTCTTCATCTTGACCATCAAAAATCAACGAAATAGAACTGCGGCGGAAAATATTGGTTGTGTAGGAAGTCCGGTAAGGATCTCCTGCAATCCAGGGGTCGGTAAACCGCACGTCAAACAGCAGTTCTCGTTCTCCCACCTGTATTTCTGTCCCCAGTTTTTGGTTCCTACCGTTCAGGTTTTGCTGTTGATAGCTAACTGTTCCAAAAAGTCCGCTAGCAGAACTAATCCCTGCCCCAGCCGCAATAGAACCACTGCTGCGTTCAGCTACATTCACGACTACATCCACCTTGCTAGGGTCAGTACCAGGGTCAAGGGACACATTCACATCTTCAAACAGTCCCAGTCCATACACGCGCTGTAGGTCTTTTTGCACTGTGTTGCGATTGAATACTTGTCCTGGCTTCAACTCCACTTCTCGGGTAATGATGTAATCCTGTGTCCGTCCCCGAATTGGTTGTCCCTTTTCGTCTGTCTCCTGACCATCTTTATTGCGGAACCGGACTCTAATATTCTCTACTACCCCTTCTGCGACTTGTAAGGTAACAACTCCACTTTCAGAGACTTGTGGCGCTCCAATCACGTTGGCTAGGACGTAACCTTGGTCTTGATACCGTTTGTTTAACTGCTTGATGCCTTCTTGCAAGTCACGCAAGTTGAGGATTTTGCCATACTGCTCCCGAAAGACTTCATCTACAGTATTAGCTGGTAGTACAGAAGCGACACCAGTACCAGGATTGGCTTGCACTTCTACTTTATTGAGGATGGGGTTAGGTTGCACAACAAAGCTCACCCGCACTCCCAAGGGGGTATCTTCTGGCGCAGCTTGGACGTTGGAGAAGAAGCCAGTACCAAAGATGGCGTTAATATCTTCTTGCAGTTGGCTGCGGGTGGTTGTTTGTCCTGGTTGGGTACGAATTACTCTGTAAACTTGGCTTTCCAGTTCTGGTGATAGTTGACCAGCCTGGGATCTAATTACTACTTCCGATACCAGTACGCGGGGATCGTTGGCTTCTGGGGCTGTGTTGGGTTGAGTATTACCTGGAGTTGTCGGTGGATTAACATTCTGCGGACTGGGAGTAGTGCCTGGGAATGGAGTATTGCCCGGAGTTGTTGGTGGATTAACATTCTGCGGACTGGGAGTAGTGCCTGGGAATGGAGTATTGCCCGGAGTTGTTGGTGGATTAACATTCTGCGGACTGGGAGTAGCGCCTGGGAATGGCGCAGGTGTTCTTTGTTGACTAGCTGGGGGGGAAATGTCTGGAGCGGTTGATGGTTCTGGAGTTGTGGGTAATAAAGGTTCCGTTGTCGGTGGATTGAGATTTTCTGGAACTGGAGTGGTCTCAGGAGTTGGAGAAAGCGTTGGTTGTTGAATTTCTGGCGGTGGAATGTCTGGAGCCGGAGACGGCTGTTGAGTAGGACTAGGATTAATTTCAGGGGTTTGTGCAGTTGTTGATGTTGTGGAGGTTGGCACAATTCCCTTTGGGGTCGCGCTTGCTGCTGGGTTGACAGGGTAAATTGCGACGACGCGGGATTCTAGACGCTGTGCCTCTAAAGTTGCTATAGATTTAGGTTGAGATTCTAGACTTTTACTGGAGTTAACCTGACCAGTGTCCTTTTCTGAGTGCTGATTTTTTTCTAGTGTCAAAACTTCTGTTGACTGTTTGGAATTGTTGGCGGTTTCTGCATTCGCACTCAATGAGCCACCTAATGGGGCTGCAATTGCTACTGCTGCCAGCAATACGGGAGATAAACGCATTTTACTTATATTCCTCTTCACGACCACACACCATCACAAGGCAATAATGCCGTTATGCCAAAGGTAAAACTCAAAACATAATTTTTTTCTTTTGCTTTTTTACTTTACAAGGCAAAAGGCAAAAGGCAAAAGTTAAATATAATTCTTTCTGACCTTTTGGTTTTTACCTGGTTAACTTATAGTTTCTACTGCTTTTAGCACTCTTTGTAAAACCTCCTGGTAGGCATCCTCTACATTTCCTAAGTCTCGGCGAAAACGATCTTTGTCCATTACCCGACGGTTTGAGTCCTTTTCTGCGGTATCCCATAAACGGCAGGTGTCGGGGCTAATTTCATCTGCCAAGAGCAATTGCTGTTGTGAGTCCAAACCAAACTCTAGTTTGAAGTCTACTAGGGTAATGCCGCACCGCTGCCAAAAGTTATTGAGAAATTCATTGATTTGCAATGCTAGATGTGTAATTGCGTTTACTTGTTCCGCAGTCGCTAGTTCTAGCAGGTACAAGCGATCGCGTGTCAACAAAGGATCTCCTAATTGATCGTTTTTGTAATAAAACTCAACCAAAGGCTGTTTCAGAATTGTACCCACTGGTAAACCTGTTTGCTGACACAGACTGCCAGCAGCAATATTTCTGATCACTACTTCTAAAGGTAAAATCTTTACAGCCCTCACCCGCATTTGATTCGGGGCAGGGCTGTCGATAAAGTGAGTCTTTATACCATAAGCCTCCAACTGTTTAAAAAGCTGGCTGGAAATGCTACAATTAATTTTTCCTTTCCCTTCGATGTTTCCACGCTTTTGGGCGTTAAACGCCGTGGCATCGTCTTTAAAATCAGCCAACAAGACTTCTGGATCGCCCGTTGTATAAAGAATTTTCGCTTTGCCTTCGTATAACTTAGAATTAACAGACATGGTGGCAGGTAATGTTTTAGGCGATGGACAAAAGTTGTCCTTTGAGGCTTCACCATTTTATCTTTAGTTATTAACTATTAACCATTGGTGATTATTTAAGAGGAAGCAGGGGCAGGGTAAAAAAATTAATAACCAATACCCAGCCCAATTTTCTCTTGTTGATCGCTGCTTAATAGCCAGTTACCAAATATTTACAACTAAATCTCTAACTTTTAACAGAAGACAATTGACTTTCATATCTAATATTCTCACCTAAGTAGTTTTACGATCGGGATTGTAATTAGTTTTGAAAGAATAAGTTACTAAGACATACTGCTATGTAATAATAATTTGTACCTCAAGGTCTCGACCGAAGCTAATTACAATTTGAATTTCATAAATTAAGATGAGATAAATTGACAACAGGGAGGAAAATGAAATATTCTCTCTAGTTACTTTGGCAGAAACTTTTTTTGTCATATTTACAACACCAAATATTTCAAGCTTTATCCTCTAGCCTCAAAATCTGAATTAACCAATTCCTGCATCAAGAATTGGAAAAGGAGTTGGACGATCTGATTTACCTCAATCTGACAACAGAAAGATTAGGTTAGCTAGTAATTCAGCTTCAGAAACCCAAACACAAGGTCAATTGAATAAATGGAAAAAAAAATAGTGAACAAGGATGATTTTCTCTACCCTCGCAGTCGCTACCACGGTCAGGTTAAGCCAGAAAACTTGGTTTTTAATGCAAATCTCCAGGAATTTGCTCAACGCGTAAGTTACATTTGCAACTTAGAAACAGCTGGAAAAGTGCCTCCAGGTGCAGCTTACGAACAAATAAAGGGTCTGTGGAAACAGTTGAAACGCTCAAAAGAAGAGCTAGGAATTGGCGAAAGTCCGTTTCAGGATGACCAGGGAGAGACTCAAGGTTGAATGGGGAATGGGGAATGGGGCAGGGGGCAGAGGGAAAATAACTAATGACAAATGACAAATAACAAATGACTACTTAGTAAGCATTGTCCAGACACCATCCCAGGACTCTGGAGGCGGCGTTTGTTGATAATTACGCGCCCGCTCTAGGTGGATATCAACAGCTAGATCTTGGGGTTGCATGGATTTGGCAGACTCGAAACAAGCGATCGCTTGTGAGAAGTTGCGCGATAAATAAGCATCGCGTCCAGTATGATAGTGAAATAAAAACTCTTGAGTGCTGGCATCTAAGGGAGTAGTGCGATCGCCAATTAACTCGTAGATATTAACTGCCTGGTGTTTCCCTTTAACTCGGATTTTATCTAACTGGCGCACCCAAATGCGATCGCTGCACAATTGGTAAGTAAATTCACTTAAAAGAATATCACAACCGTAATCCTTAGTTACCGCTTCCAAGCGCGAACTTAAATTTACACCATCTCCAATGACGGTGTAATCCATCCGTTTGCGAGAACCAATATTACCCGAAACCACATCTCCAGAACTAATCCCAATGCCAATACGAATTTGTGGCTGCGCCTGAATAATTCGTCGCTGGTTAAATTCCTCTAAGCGGCGTCTCATATCTAACGCTGACTGTACAGCCCTCCAAGCATGATTTTCTATCAATGGTAGCGGCGCACCAAATACCGCCATTAAGGCATCACCAATAAATTTATCGAGAGTACCTTCGTGGTTAAAAACCGCCTCCACCATCGTTTCAAAATACTGATTGAGCAGCAATACCACCTCAGCTGCACCAAGATTTTCTGTAAGTGTTGTGTAGCCCCGGATATCAGAAAACAAGATAGTTACTTCCTTCCGTTCGCCTACCATTAAAGCATCTTCCCCTAATGCCATAACTTGTTCAGCTACATGGGGCGTCAAGTAACGGGACATGGTAGTTTTCATCCGTTTTTCCTGAGTAATGTCTTCTAAGACCACTAAACCACCGCGTACACCGCCTTCTGGGTTAGTTAGGGGATTAACAGTAAGATTAATATTGCGCTCTAATGTTTGTACTTGATCAGAAGTGAGAAACTCAGATTGGGGAGTCAGAGGTTGATTCCAGGGAATAAAAATATCGGGGTTAGTGCGATCGCGCACTGCTAAAATTGAGTGCTGAGTACTGAGTGATGAGTGCTGAGTTTCAGTCAGTAATCGGCACGGGCTAAACGCCCCGCTATCGCTAACAGTACTCGGCACTTGGTAAAGTCCTAGTATCAAACTTTGCTCTGGCACATAATGTTTAGCTCCAGTTTTTAGACTATCTTCTAGTCGCATTTGAAGATTTTCAATTGGCACAACTTCCCAAACTAGGCGACCAATCAAATTTTGTTCCCACAAAAGCTTGTTGTTCTTACTATTAGCGTCTCCTATTGGACAACCCAGCAACTCTAGAGCTGCATCATTAATTGTGACAATCTGTCCTGCCATATCTGTAGAAATCACAGCATCTGAGAGACTTTGTAAAATATCTTTTTGATACTGTTTTTCTAACAGTACATTTTCAAACAGCCCAGCATTTTCTAAGGCAATTCCTGCCTGATTATTAAAAGCCCGCATAAACTCTTCATCAGAAGCAGTAAAGCTGCTTTGTTGTTTATTGATTAATTGTGTAACACCAATCAATTCATTTGCAGAATTAAATACTGGTAAACACAGAATATTGCGAGTTATATAACCAGTTTTTTTATCTGTAGTCGGGTCAAAACGGGGGTCTTTATAAGCATCGGAAATATTTAAGGCTTCACCAGTAGAAGCTACATATCCAGCAATGCCACAGTTAGCGGGAATGCGAATTTCTATTAAGTTTGTGCCATCTGCTGCTGCTGCAACTTTCGTCCAGAGTTCGTTTAGCTCTTTACGATATAAAAATAGTGTGCTGCGGTCTGCTTGCATTAAAATTCGAGCTTGTTCCATGACTATCTGCAAAGTTGCTTCTAAATCTAAACTTTGCCCCAGTGTTTGAGTTGCCCGCAACAAAGCTGTTGCGCCTCTTTGATTACGAGCCGCTACATAAAAAGATTGGCAGCTTTCCAGGATAATACCAATCGAAGCAGCAAAGTCTCGAAAACGTTCTTCATCATCATGATTAAACGGAACATTCCCGGTTTTATTAGCTAGTTGCACTACCGCTACAGTCTGGTTTTTGCTACTGATAACAGGCATACACAAAATATTATGGATTTTGTAGCCCATTTGTTTTTCAAGTTCTGGGCTAAATAAGGGATGAGTATAAGTTTCAGATATATTTAGATATTGACCTGTACTAGCAACATGACCGGGGATACCCACTGTAATGGGAGTACGAATTTCTAAGAATTTTTGAGTATTATCTTGAGGAACTTTTGACCACAGTTGACCTTTGTCATAATCAACTAAAAAAATGGCTGTATGTTCTGCTTGGAGAATTTGACCAATTTTGAGTGTGATAGCTTCTAATACTTTCTCCAACATAGTTTCTAGAGCTTCATTATTGATCAGTTCAATAGCTCTAAGAAATTGCTGAAACTCAGCAGTTATAAAGTCAAGTAAGCAAACAAATTCATTAACAGATAGGTCTTTAACACGTCGCAGTAAGGCGTGAGTACGATTAACTTGAGTAAGTTCAGTTAATGTAGCCAAGACGCTACCAGGGTTGGGGAGTGTCATGGTAATTTTAGATTTTAGATTTTAGATTTTGGGGATTGAGGATTGAGAGATTTGAGGTTCTGAACTCCATTAATGAGTATTTGAGCTTCATTAATGAGTGTTTGAGGAAGATGAACGAGCCTCTAATTCCCCTTGTCCCTCAATTCCCAGTTCCCAGTCGCCTATTTTGTCAACTGTTCAGAAAATATCACCTTTTGATAGTAATCTTGTAGCTGCTTGGTGGCAGCTGCCCAACCCCAATTTTCTGCTTCCTGGCGGGCATTTTGGCGGATGGTGTCTCGTTGTTGTTTTTGTTCTAAGAGGCGAACGGTAGCAGCGATGGCTCCTTGAACATCTGCTGTTGGCTCAAAAAGATATCCATTGACCCCATCTGTCACAATATCAGGAATTCCCCCGGAACGAGCTGCTACCACGGGGCAGCCAGCAGCCATCGCTTCTAGTAATACTAAGCCTAGTGTTTCTGTACGGGAAGGAAAGATAAAGGCATCAGCACTCGCAAAGGCAGAACCTAACTCTTGCCCCATAAGATAGCCAACAAAATAAGTGTTTGTGCCAGCAAAGTGTTTTTGCAATGCTTGACGGTGGGGCCCATCCCCAACCAATGCTAACCGCGCTTGGGGAATTGCTTCTAAGATTGGTTTGATACGCTCAATTTCTTTTTCAGCCGAAAGCCGCCCAATGTAAAGTAGCAATGGGCTTTCTGGATGATTTTGTGATAAGCGCGATCGCATCTCTACACTAGCTAAATCGGGGTGAAATAATTCCGTATCCACCCCGCGCTGCCACAAATCTACACGTTCAATACCATGTGCTGTCAATTCCTCCACCATTGCTGTAGAGGTACACAGATTTAAAGCTGCTTGATTATGAGCGCCTTTGAGCAGTTCCCAAAGAAAACTTTCCAACATCCCTAAGCCGTAATGCTGGAGATATTGGGGTAAATGCGTATGGTAAGACGCTACTAAGGGTATTTTGAGGATTTTGCTATAAAATATGCCAGATAAACCTAAAACTGCTGGATTCACGACATGAATAATATCTGGCTTAAACTCTTCTAAAGCGTAACCAATGGCTGGGCGGGGAAGTGCCATTTTTAATTCTGGATACAATGGCAGAGGAAAGCCAGTAACGCCGTAAACTTTAGCGCCTTTGTGTTCTGTGATGCCTCCATCAGGGGCAATCACCAGCACTTGATTACCACTACGCTGTAAATGGTCAACAGTATGGCGTAAACGCGTTACAATGCCGTCAACCTTGGGTAAAAAGGTTTCGGTAAATAGGGCAATTCTCATAAAAAACTATTCAGTCCAGGCAGATAATCTCAGCTTTGCTTGCATTTCGGGATCAAACACAGACTAAACTCTCTACTGTGGTGTAATCAACTTTCCACAGTCAAAATAACTGTAGTAAACGGCAAATTTAGTAGTAGCTGGACGATACGCCTGATAAATAATAACTGGTTAGTCGTCATATTGTGCTAAAATATGACGACCAATTTTAGACCCACGATTTACTGGGGTTTAGACTAATTTCTGTGCCAAGAGACTTTAGGCAGAATTTGTTTGTGATCGACTCGTTTCTGATACTTGATAGCAAAGTTTAACAGAGAATCGAGGAGAGAATCAGAGAGCAGGTGAGGCTGTAAACCTAAATCAAGCAATTTTGTATTTTTAGCGTTGAAGTAATGTTCTTCTTTTTCAACTCTGGGATTATCTAGGTGATTGATTTCTACGTTCAATCCCATAGCGTTACCAGCTTTTTTTACCATCACTGCCAAATCGCCGACACTAAATTGTTCGGTAAATTGGTTAAATACGCGGAATTCACCAGCTTCGGCAGGGTTAGCGATCGCTAATTCCACACATCTGACTGTATCCCGAATATCTAAAAATCCGCGAGTTTGTCCACCTTTACCGTAAACGGTGAGGGGGTGTCCAATCGCTGCTTGAATACAAAAGCGGTTCAGTGCTGTACCAAACACGCCATCATAATCCAGCCGATTAATCAATAATTCGTCCATCCCCGTTTCTTCGGTTAAGACGCCGTAAACCACACCCTGATTTAAATCGGTTGCCCGCAATCCCCAAATCCGGCAAGCAAAGTGGATGTTATGACTATCATGGACTTTGCTTAAATGGTACATTGAACCGGGTTGTTTGGGATAAGGTAGGGTATCCTTGCGTCCATTGTGTTCAATAGTGATATACCCTTCTTCGATGTCAATGTTAGGTGTACCGTATTCACCCATCGTCCCCAGCTTTACTAAATGACAGTCGGGGAAATCTTCCCGCATGGCGTACAGTAAGTTCAACGTACCAACTACATTATTGACCTGGGTAACAACTGCATGTTCGCGGTCAATCATGGAAAATGGGGCCGAACGCTGTTCGCCAAAATGCACTAGGGCATTTGGCTGAAATTGATGTAATGTTTTCTGGAGAAATTCGTAATTCGTAATATCGCCGATGAACAAGTCGATAGATTTACCCGTCAAATCTTGCCAGCGCTGGAGACGTTGTTGAATGAGTGCGATCGGAGTGAGAGTTTCGACACCAAGTTCATTATCCCAGTGCCGCCGCACCAAACTATCTAGAATTCCAACTTCATAACCTCGATTGGAAAGGTAAAGAGCAGTTGCCCAACCGCAATATCCATCACCACCAATAACCAGGACTTTCATCTTCACCAGTTTTTACTCGCTGATAGCTAAATCTATCAGGTTTCTGTACCCTCTTAATCATTATTCTGCGGGAGATGTGGATTTTGGGGGCAGATGAGGGAGATGAGAGAGATAAACAAAACTCCTAACTCTTCACTCTTAACTCTTAACTCCTAACTCAGCACGGGCTAAACGCCCCGCTATCCATGTACAGCACTCAGCACTGTTTTGCCCAATGCCCCATTAAAACTTTGAAATACGATACTGCTGGGCAATGTAATAAAACAAACGATAGTAATTTTGAAATTCTTGGCTCTTGCTCCGTCCCTGTAAATGGTATTTTACTTGACTCTGAGTTAGAGTCAGTGTCATCGAACTTACTCCTCGCTCAACTTCTACGACCAGCAGCCCAGATACTCCTTGAGCAGTCTGAAAGTTGGATTTTATCTTTTTCACGGACTCTTGATCGTTTGGTAGCTGATGACTTGCCCACCCGCGAATTTCCACTGAGTTATCCTGTGGTGAAATAAACGCAATTCCATCACCATTTTCTGATGCTGCTAATGAAGTCCAGTTACTCGGATATGGGAATTCAAAGCCATAACGGGAGTTGCTATAAGTTTTCCAGGCGATCGCTCTGGCGTTAAAATCATTTGCAGTGCAACCCGACAGCATTATTAACAGGGTAATGACTCCGCTAACGCTGGCAGCAAACCGATAAATTCTTCGCCCCAAACTACAGATTTTATTAGCAGTAGCCATTTACATCACACATTTTGCCAAGAATCGGGAAATGCACTGAAAGAGCGCTCATTAAAAATTCAATAATATTCAGGATATTTACCATTCTCTTTTAAAATCTTGGTAGAAGAAACTCAGAGAAAGTGCTTGATCGCACAAACTATAAACAGTGTATCTCAGACAGTTCGGCTAAATTTAGAGCTTTTTGACTTCTAAATAAACACATATTTGCAATTTTCGCCAAATCTCTCTTGCTAAATCTTTCTATAGTTTGCATCGGTAAGCCAAACGACCAAAAACCCCCAGATATTGATATTTCTGGCTTACCAGATTCGGATGTGGTATCTCGCATCCACGCGCAAATTTTGGATAAACGGGGATGAATACCAGATCACCGACTTGGTGACGCTCCAAAGAATTAAAAAGTAAGCCAAGTTAGACAATCATTGGTTTAGCGATCGCTAATTTCCATCAAAAAATTAATTTGTATTGAGCAATCAATCACTCAATAAACAGCATTTTATTCTCCATTTGTAAAGAAATGCAACAAAATTAGCGTTAAAACGTTTTACCGTCTTGACAAGCAATAAAAGAACCGATAAGTTGATATACATACCCGGGTAAGACCGTTAAAGAGTTATATGCAAACGCAAACTAAGCAAAAGGTCACTTTGTATTTATCGCCAGAGTTGCACAGGAAACTGAAGATTCGTTCAGCAGTCGATTCCGAGCCAATGTCAGAACTTGCCGAACGTGCCCTTGGTTTTTACCTATCCAATCAAGAATTGGTTGACGAGTTAGAAGATTCTTCTTATGGGCGGACTCATAGAGTTTATTCATGTCCCACTTGTGATAGCTCACTTGTCTTACGTGATGGGGAACTGGTTGTTTTAGGTAATCAACCAGGACTAGTTGGTCAAGAGCACCTTTCTCTTAATGAGATGGATGAAGATGAAACCAATCCCAAGGGTGAGGAAGAATTAGTTCCTTGCTAAATAGATATTCATGATTCGGTTGTCTTTACCAGAAGCAATGTCTCTACTGTCTCTATAAGGTCTCAAGTAGGTCGAAGTATGAACGAAGAGCTCAAGATCCTAATTCAAGCTCAATACCCTTTAATCTACCTTGTTACCTCCGAGGAAGAGCGGGCCGAGCAAGCAATTTCTACAATCGCCCAGTTGTTAAAGCCCCAGCGCCGAGTATTTGTTTGGACAGTAACACACGGAATTGTTGAGTATGGTCAGCCCCGGAATGTTACCCAACATAATACTGTGTCTCCAGAGGCGGCGATTGAGTGGATCATCCGGCAGAAAGAACCAAGTATATTTATTCTTAAAGATTTACATCCCTTTATAGATGCGCCTGCAACTAACAGATCGTTACGTGATGCGATCGCTAGTTTCAAAGGTATGCAAAAGAACATCATTTTGATGTCTCCGATGCAACAAGTACCTATAGAATTGGAAAAAGAAGTTGTTGTTCTCGACTTTACATTGCCAGATATGGCTGAGTTGAATAAAGTCTTAACTCACCATATAGAGCAAAATCGTGGTCGGCGACTGACAACAGAAGCTAGAGAAAAACTTCTTAGAGCTGCTTTGGGTCTAACTAAAGATGAAGCTGAGAAAGTCTACCGTAAGGCACAGGTAACTAAAGAGCGTTTAACGGAAGATGAAGTAGATATCGTTTTATCTGAGAAAAAGCAACTAATTCGGCGCAATGGCATCTTAGAATACATTGAAGAAGATGAAACTATTGATGCTGTAGGTGGCTTAGAAGAGTTAAAAAGATGGCTCAAGCAACGCTCTAACGCTTTCACAGAAAGAGCGAGAGAGTATGGTTTGCCTCAACCAAAGGGGATGTTAATTCTAGGAGTTCCCGGTTGCGGTAAGTCATTAATTGCCAAAACTACTTCCCGCCTCTGGGGTTTACCACTGTTGCGGTTGGATATGGGGCGAGTTTACGACGGCTCAATGGTGGGACGAAGTGAAGCAAATCTGCGGAACGCCCTGAAAACAGCAGAATCTATTTCCCCAGCGATTTTGTTTATCGATGAATTAGATAAATCCTTTGCTGGTAGTGGAGGTTCCTCTGATTCTGATGGAGGGACTTCAAGTAGAATCTTCGGCTCTTTCCTCACTTGGATGCAAGATAAAAAATCACCAGTGTTTGTGATGGCTACAGCCAACAGAGTAGAACGCTTACCTGGCGAGTTCTTGAGGAAAGGACGCTTTGATGAAATTTTCTTTGTCGATCTGCCAACACCGGAAGAACGGCAACAAATTTTCAATATTCATCTGACCAAACGCCGTGAAGACATCTCTCGATTTGACCTTGAGCAATTAGCCAAGATGTCTGATGGCTTTTCTGGGGCAGAAGTTGAGCAAGCGATCGTTGCGGCAATGTATGAAGCTTTTGCCCAAGATCGGGAGTTCACACAATTAGATATTATTGCTGCGCTGAAGGCAACATTGCCGCTGTCTCGAACGATGCAAGAACAAGTAACGGCTCTGAGAGATTGGGCCAGACAGCGAGCGCGTCCCGCAGCATCCTCCGTTGCTGAATATCAGCGAATGGAGTTTTAAAAGCTTTCCTCTGCCATCCCAGGGGGAAAGGCTAGCTTTAGTGCTAGCAGTTATGAAAAAAGCCGCCTCCTGCTAAGTGCGGCTTCGTCCAAAACAAACCGTTGTCGTATTTCTCAATCTTCTCATTGGAGGAAACCCAAATGTCTCACTTTAGCACCCTGCGTACCAAAATCACCGATGCCGAAATCCTCAAGGCTTCCTTGCGCGACCTCGGTATCAGCGTAAAGACTGAAGCTGATGTCCGTGGTTATAACGGTCAGCGTGTCCGTTCTGACATCGTTGCCGTTTTGGAAGGCGAATATGACCTCGGCTGGTCTCGCAATGGCGATGGTTCTTTTGACCTAATCGCTGACCTGTGGGGCGTTGCTAAGAAGCATAACCAAACCGAGTTGATCAACTCAATCAACCAAAAGTATGCTGTTAACAAAACTTTGGCTGAAGTGAAACAGCGCGGTCTACAAAACGCCAATGTGAAGTTGGTATTGCAATAACAATTTCTCTGCGCGTTCCCAAAGCTGCACGGGTTAACCATATAAATAGCGGTTAGCCCGCTTTTTTATCGGGACTGAGATTTATTTCTCAGCCCCGATTTTGTTTATGATTCATTTTGTCTAAAACGGAGAATCACTCCCTTCTTACCTTGAAGATAAATTGATTTTAGTACGGGTGTGTAATTGAGAGGTGGCTTGTAGTAACTTATAGACTGCTTTTCCAACCTCATTAGAACCTCTCTCAAATTTGAGATTTTAGTTAATACATCCTCTGCTAAAACACGGTAATATATAACAGCATTTTGAATTTTGTCAAACTGTACTTGGCGATGATGGGTTAAGTGCCGCTTTTTCAAGTTATGTGCAAGACCGATATACATAACTGGGCAATCATGATTACCCACATAATAAATTCCAGGTGCTGATGGCAGTTCTCTCCGATGAATGTAGGATAAAACTGGCATATCCCTATAATTTAGATTTAACTTCATAATTTTTATTTCTGCCTAGTGATCAAAAGTTACTCACTAAGTTATTTTTCCCAAACAGTAGGACTAAAACCTTGAAAATTTTGAATTTATTTCTCACCAAACTTGACTTACAGCTATTTACCTGAAAATAGCTGTAAATCCAAAAAAAACCAGAAAGCGACGGTTTTCTGCTCAATGTCCTAAATTACATTCTTCAGTTTTTGTGACCCTGAAACACGTAATTACTAATTGCAAGTGAGAATAGAGAAGAGTATTTACAACACCCATGAGTACCCAAATCATCATTAACCTGCCAGATGATATTTACCAACGTACAGAACGCTTTGCACGGTTGGCGAATCGTGATGTTGCCAGCATTTTAGTAGATACCATTCAACTTTCAATTCCGCCCATCAGTGGGGACATTACCGATCTTGAGCCTGTCTCTATCCTTTCTGATGAACAAGTCTTAGTGCTGACTGAACTGCAAATGGAATCGGAACAGGATGCCCGGTTAAGCGAACTGCTCGATCGCCAACAATCAGGGACTCTTACTGAAGGCGATCGCTCAGAGTTACAAACCCTGATGCAGGTCTATCAAGAAGGACTTTTAAGAAAAGCCACTGCGTTGAGCGAAGCTGTCAAACGTGGGTTAATTGAACCCTTAAACTAGTGAGCCAGATTCCTGAACAAGTGCGGGCGCAGATACGGATACAGGCGAATTGGTAAAATTTATTTCTATAGAAGCAGTGCGACGCGGAACTAGGTAAATTAAAAAAGGCTGTTTTGCAGCATTAGCTAATGCTAAAACTTCGCGCAAGTTTTCGCTGTGAGCAATTATTCCATTTGCATTGTAAGCGATATATTGATTTTTATATAAATCTAATAACATTTGGCGGTTACGATTTAACCACTTGAACATTTCATCTGTTTCTCTTTTAGAGGGAGTTGTGTTCATATATTTAATATTGTCCGTGGATGTGGAATATCTCTGGCACTATTTTAATTGTCTGGTGCAAGATGTGAGCTACCAAACCTGACTTATAGCAAGGGACTGGGAACTGGGGACTGGGGACTGGGTGAAAAGTCTTTTTGTATCTAAGTTTTATCATCTGTTAATGTCTTAATCACCTTGGCTTTTGTTATAAATTTAAATCTAAAATAAACTCACTACTACAATCAAACCCTACACCTGTAACATTTTGCTTGTTTCTGGTAATGTGTAGTGTGCGATCGCATCGCCGGAGATCCACTTTTGCACCTATCGCTTAGACTTAAAAAAAAGCCTAGTATCGATGAACCAAAGTGTAAGTGGTACTCCCAGTCTGGAAAAACACACTCATGAAAATCTTGTTGCTACCAAACAACAGCTATTTGGCAAGCAACTAATTGTCCTTGTCTTGGAAATGCTTCTGGCATTACCTCTGGGTTTACTGCTCGCAAAGTTCCAAATTGGCAGGATTGCCTGGATATTTGGCGGGATTGCGGCTGGTACAATGGTTCTCCAAGGGTGTCGGATTTTTTATGAATATTCTCCCCAACCTAACCGCACTGCTAGAAAAGTGGGAATGGCACTTGTCGGCTTAACTGTTGGCGCTTCCAATGCCCACGCTAATCTAGCTGGTATTGCTTCTGGTATTCCCATATTTATTTTTCTTACCTTATTTCTGCTGCTGAGTGGAAGCTGTATCGGTTACATTTACTCCCGCGTCAGCAAAACCAACCTATTTACAGCAATGCTGGCTACAGTTCCTGGTGGTGTAGGAATTATGGCTGCGATCGCTGCCGATTACAATAAAAATGTTAGCTTGGTTGCTCTAGTTCAGGCGATTCGCGTCACCTCTGTAGTTGTTCTAATTCCCTTCATCGCTAGGACTTCGGCTGGTAATTACTATCCGCAAACCCTCCCAATCAATGCTGCTTGGCTGAATTTCGATCCATCTCAACTAGAATTACTCTTGTTAGTACTCCTCATCACTGGATTAGTTGTTTATCCAGCTATATTATTTAAAATTCCCGCCGGCGATTTCTTTGGTGCATTGTTGATTGGGATTGGGTTTAATCCTTTGCTACATTGGCTGCCTTTTGTGGGTGATATTAGCTTTAGTCCGCCGCCTTTAATTAACTTATTGGGTCAAATGCTCCTGGGAATTACTATTGGTGAATATTGGGGAGATAAACCTAACTTAAAAAAGCGGACTGTCGCCTATGCCTTGATGTCTGTAGGGATGACTCTTGTAGCCGGAGCGATCGCTGCTATACTTGCGATGCAATTAACCTCTTGGGACTGGTTAACCTGTCTTTTAGTCACAGCACCAGGAGGATCGGCAGAAATGATCCTGGTTTCCCTGGCATTGAATCATAATGTTGAAATTGTCACAACTGGTCATTTAGTGCGGTTAATTGCAATTAACAGTTCCCTACCTCTTTGGCTGTTTCTGTTTCGCCGTCTGGATGAGCAACTTTCTGAACCAGTTTAATTGATAAAGGCATCGGGGATTAACGCTTTCGGAGTTAGGAAAGAATGGAAAGAACAGCAAACCCAAGAGTCAAAATTTGCTGTATCAGCAGCATAGAAGAAGCATGGATTGCTATTCGTTGCGGTGCATCTGCCCTCGGTTTGGTTTCTCAGATGCCAAGTGGCCCCGGTGTTATCTCTGAGGAACTAATTGCGAAAATTGCTGCTTGTGTACCACCCCCGATCGCTACTTTTTTACTTACTTCAAGCCTTGATGCTCAGGAGATTATTCAGCAGGTAAGGCGCTGTCGGACAAATACTGTACAAATCTGCGATCGCCTAGAATCAGGAAGCTATCAAGATATACGAGATGCCTTACCTGGAATCTCCATTGTCCAAGTAATTCATGTCATTACAGAAAAATCTATAGACGAGGCAATCAACGTAGCGCCCTACGTAGATGCAATTCTACTGGACTCCGGCAATCAATCACTGCTAATTAAAGAGTTGGGCGGCACAGGACGCTTACACGACTGGAACTTGAGTGCTAAAATCCGTGAGCAAGTAAACGTGCCAATTTTCTTAGCTGGAGGGCTGAAACCTGAGAATGTTGTGATCGCAGTTGGGCAAGTTGCTCCTTTCGGGCTTGATTTGTGTAGCGCCGTTCGCACCAATGGCAAATTAGATGAAGAGAAGCTCAAGCTATTCTTCCAACAATTAAAATAGGGCATGGTGCAAATGACAAGTGACAAATGACAAATGACAAATGACAAATGACAAATGACAAAGATGCAACTTGAATGCTGGTTAGCTTATCCTTTTGTTATCCAAATACGAAGGATGCTTTAGATGGTTGCCCAAATCCAAGAACTTGAAGCCCAGCACTGGGTTAAAACTCGTTCTTCCCTCGACCCTACCGAATCGACTTTCCTGATTTGGAAAGGTAAAATTTACGCCTTTATCCCCGGTGAAAAAAGACAACTCCTGTTTAAGATGCTGGGATTGAGCGTTAGCCGATGTATTCCCACAACAGAAGGTAGCTGGGATTTTACTTCTAGGGAACTGACTTACTACCTCAACCCCAAAACAGATGAGGTTTTACCCAAATGGGAAAATCCTTGGACGGGCGAAACAGTTCCGGTGATTCACGTTGCCAATAATCCTGTACAGGGAAAGTTTGAGGGAAATTTCCCCGCACAAGTAGATGGTGAGAGTACAACCTTCGTTTTTGATATATTTCCTTATTACCCCAATCCCTTAGTAGACGATCCAAAATTTGCCGAATACAGCCCAAATCCAATTTATCAGGCAGCGGAATTGTTTAAATTAACAGTGCCAACCGCAGATTTATTCAACCCAGCAGTTAAATCAGTTTCTCAACTGAAACTGAGTTGGGATAGAATTGGTCAATGGCTTCCCTGGATGAAAATGGGCGATCGCCCCGGTCAACTTATCTACAGTGCTGTTGGCAGTAAAGTCAATGGTTTAACAGAACTCCCCCCAGTGCTGCAAGACGAAATTAAAAACCGTATTCCTCTATATAAACAAGCTCCAAAAGCATTGATAGATGGGGAAGATATGACTTCCTGGCTGTACTTCCAAAAGCACTTTCAAGCTTACTTAGCTGGTGAAATCTTCCCACTTCCCCAAGCAGAAGAATTGTAAACTAGCTAGAAAGAAATATCGAACTCTTGCCAGGAGATAGCTGATGGCGATCCGAAAAGCAAATTTAACCGATGCACCTGCGATTGCTAGAGTGCATGTAGACGCTTGGCGGACAACCTACAAAAACTTATTGCCAGCAAAGTTCCTGGCAGATTTATCCTATGAAGAACGAGAGACAAAATGGGTAAAAATTTTCAGCAACATAGCTCAGGATAATTTTACCTATGTTGCTGAGGATGAAATCGGACAAATAGTTGGTTTTGCCAGTGGAGGTCAAGAGAGGACAGGCGATCGCTTTTATCAAGGTGAGCTGTACGCTATCTATATTCTGGAGAAGTACCAGCGCCAAGGTTTAGGATATCGCCTGGTTTCCACCATCGCCACCAGGCTGATGCAGTCTGATATTAGTTCAATGTTAGTGTGGGTTTTAGCTGATAATCCCGCTTCCAGGTTCTATCAAAGCCTTGGTGGTCAGCAGGTGAACCAAAAGCAAATCGAGATTGCCACTGTGCAGCTAATTGAGGTTGCATACGGTTGGACGGACACGCGAAAAGGGATAATTTAAAATTTGGCGACTATATAATAGTGTTATTTTGCGATCGCTACTGTAATTTGAGATAGTATGCTTGTTCCTGAACCACAACAAGAGCTTTTAGAGCAAATTCTGGCAAAGTTGCAGACGGATGACCGTGTACTGGGTGTAGCGATCGGTGGTTCCTATTTGACTGGAGAAATGGATGAGTATTCCGACCTGGATCTGATTATTGTTATAGATAATGTTCATTATCAGGAAGTTTTAAAGGAGCGTCAGCTTTTAGCCAGCAGGCTTGGGAAACTTCTAGCAGCTTTTACCGGTGAACACGTCGGCGAACCTAGATTGTTAATCTGTCTTTATGACAGTCCTCTTGTACACGTCGATTTGAAGTTTTTGCTTTTACAAGATTTTCAAACAAACCGCGTAGAAAATCCGATTATTTTATGGGAGCGAGTTAATCTACTAACCTTAGCTGTTTCAAAGAACCCACGGAACTATCCACCCTTTGACCCGCAGTGGATTGAAGACCGCTTCTGGGTGTGGGTACACTACGGTGCAACTAAATTAGGAAGAGGTGAACTCTTTGAAGCCATTGATTTTCTTTCTTTTCTGCGTGGGCAAGTTCTGGCCCCATTAGCTAAGGTGCAAGCTGGATTGCTTCCACGGGGTGTAAGAAATTTGGAAAGGGAAATTCCGTCTTATTTGAGCGATTTTCGGCAGA
Organism: Nostoc sp. ChiQUE01b; assembly: GCF_034531255.1. Lineage (NCBI taxonomy): Bacteria > Bacillati > Cyanobacteriota > Cyanophyceae > Nostocales > Nostocaceae > Nostoc > Nostoc sp. ChiQUE01b. The sequence continues at coordinate 96,374 of NZ_JAVRBM010000015.1, forward strand.
CTATTCCCGCTAAACACGATCAACATGAAATTGCACGATCATTTCAACATACCATTCGCTTGTACTGCCAGCTTCGCTCTACATTAACAATGCCAGAGTTGATTCTCCGCTCTCAAGCAGAAGCTGCTTGCACAAAGTATTTAGAAAAAGTAATAGATGACTTCAAATAGCGCTAATAAAACTCAAGGTTCAAATCTCCTACCTCCTGCCTCTTCCCTCCTTCAATCAAATTTCACCTCTTGACCTGAACAATCAAATAGATGTAAACCTAACCGTTGCGAAAGTTCTTCACACACCTTTACGCCCCGCACACTATTACCACGCACATCCAACAACGGTGAAAAAACTCCGATGCCCATTTTATTGGGTACAACGGCAATAATCCCACCACAAATACCGCTTTTCGCCGGAATCCCAATTTTATAAGCCCACTCACCTGCAAAGTTGTACATCCCGCAGGTATACATAACACTCAAAATATCTTTGATGTAACGCTTATCTACTGCCTGTTCTTTGGTGATGGGGTTAATACCTCTGTTCGCCAGAGTAGCCGCCATCACCGCCAAGTCTTGACAATTCACCATCACAGCACACTGCTGAAAATAAAGATCCAGCGCCTCTTCAATGTTTCGGTCAATCATGCCAAAGTTGAGCATCAAATGCGCCATTGCGCGGTTACGATGCCCTGTACTGCGTTCTGAGGTAAAAACTGAAATGTCAACGAATACGTCGCGGCCAATATATCGGCGAAACATATCCAGCATTCGGTTCAGGCGTTCGGTAGGGCCGGAACCTTTGATTAAGCTAGTGGTGGCGATCGCTCCTGCATTTACCATTGGATTATAAGGTCGCTTCGATTGCTCATCCAAAATAATCGCGTTGAATGCATCCCCTGTCGGTTCCACGCCAACTCGAGTTAAAACATAATCCAGTCCATGATCTTCTAAGGCAAGTCCATAAGCAAATACCTTAGAAATTGACTGAATAGTAAAAAGTTGCTCATAATCCCCAACTTTATAAACCTGACCATCTACTGTCACAATGCAAATGCTGAACAAATCCGGGTTTGCCTTTGCCAGTTCGGGAATGTATTTCGCTACTGCACCCTCCCGCAGTGATTTGTACTGGGAATGCAGCTCGTTGAGAACAGCTTTTAATGGCGATGGTTCTATTTCTAAATTTCCTTGATTTGTCATTAGGCTGATGGCATTTCCCAAAATACCTACTATATATAGAAGAAGTGCAGCTGTACATCCCTACAGCTACAAAGATTTTGTCCAAGACAGTTTGCTCTCAAAAATCATACTTGAGTAATTACTGAGATTCAAAAAAAAGTAATGTAATGGATGCTACATATGGTATCTGTTATCTAAGCGATCGCAAAGTTTTCTTAATTTTTAAGTCATTAATCCGGAAAAATATTAACTTGAGTATTGCCCTTTTTTTTATACTCAGCAACACTGTACTATCAAGTTATATTTATCACCAATATTAGTCTAGTTGTGGAGAATAAAAGTAATGATTGATGTAAGTAGAAAAAACTTTGAAAAAAGATATTAGATTAAAACTAATTTGCATAAGTATTAAGATGTAACTCTTATCACGACTTATTCATAGTTAAATCTAAATATTTCCTTAAATAAATGATTTTAGGTATTTATGCCGATGCTATTTAATTAAAGTTATATTACCTTCTTATAGGAAATAGCTAAAAAGTATGTGATCTATAATACACGGATAGTTGCGAGCCTTTAGAAGTGATGTGAAGAGGGTATCGTCACTTTTGTGTGAAATAAGCGTAAAGTTTTTTGAAGAAATTTTTGACTTACACAAAAAAGCGTTACATAGCCAAAGTCCGCTTTTGAGAAAGGTTTCGACCTTCAAATTGAAATGGGAATTTGAGAAAGTGGCCGATAGTTACGCTAAAACCCTGATCCCCAAGCCAAAAGGTTCGTGTTAGTCTGTTGCAGTTATAAAGAACAAAGTGAAAACGGAACGAGTTCGAGTTTTTCAAATAGGGAAATCACTTTCATTAGTGAAAAATCCCGCAAGTTATAAAACTTAAGTTCTACAGTCGCTTTCAAAAACGGACGCATGAATCAAAGACATTTGTGGACTATTGTTGCCCTGTTTATGGCTGTTTTGGGAGTACCATCAGTCGGTTGCACTCAAACCACCAAGGGAAATGCGCTAGCATCCCAAAAATCACCCGCCCCTGATGTCGTTAAGGTGGGAGAGTACCAATCAACAGCAGGGAAACAAACCTTGGATGCTGTGATTACAGAAATTCATTCTCACAACATTAGAGGACGTAAGGCGGCAACTCTTTTTATCAGAAATATACCTGTTCTCACCTTTTTAAGTTCTGTATCAAATACGAATTCTGAAACTAAAAAAGTTGGTGCAATTGGCAATACTGGGGGCGTACAATCGTACGCCCTTCTTACTAGCAATTCATCAAATGCATTGAATACTGGCAACGTCACAGATGCGAGTAACCAGATTAGCTCCGCTGACAATGACCCGGTTGAGATAGCTAGTGTAATAGCAGCTAAGATTAACCAGTTGAATCGGGAAAACGTCGACGGGAGTAAGATTACCGTCAGTTGGAAAGCAGGGGAAAAATCTACTGCCAATCAAGCGCAAAACAAAAGTGTCCCTGTTCAACAAGATGGCGATCGCTACGTAATCAAAATTAATGGCGAAGAGTTGGTAGAAATCAACGAAGGTACGCGATTAGCAGGTACTACCAACGATCTAGCGCAAGATGCATTGCAAGCAACCAATCGCCTGCGGAGGCTATTAGGCAATGCATCTCCCTTAAAAGAAATTGCTAATTTACCAGTACGCCAACCAGTATCGATACCAAAGCTGCCTCAACAGATTGCCGTCGGAGTAGTGCGAGCCACCTTGAGAGGCATGGCTTCTTATTACGGTTATGACGGCTCTGGTAATCGTACTGCTAGCGGTCAGAGATTTAATCCCGAAGCAATGACTGCCGCCCATCGCAGCTTACCCTTTGGTACGCAAGTGCGTGTAACTAACACCCGCAACGGTCGTTCTGTAGTACTGCGAATTAATGACCGCGGCCCATTCATTCGGGGTCGAGTCATTGACGTGTCTGCCGGCGCGGCTCGAATTTTGGGAATGATGGGCAGTGGTGTTGCACCAGTGCATATTGAAGTCTTAGGGAAATAATTATTAGGGAATAGGGAGTAGGGAGTAGGGAATAGGGAATAGAGAAGAAACTTAATCACTACTCCCCACACCCCACTCCCCACACCCCACTCCCCACTCCCCACAACAATTCCCCTAGTTCAATCAACTCTTCCCTCTATTTCAGATATAAACTAACGGGGGAGGGATCGATAAGAACTAGGGGTATTTTTGTGCGCCTGCTGACAACAGTCGCAGCTTTACGCTGCTATTTAACTAAACGCTGCTCAGAAAACAAGCTGATTGCAGTTACTGAGCATCTGAGATTAGATGAGATGACTGGCTGGTATCAGACGGCAGTCGGTCTGGTACCAACGATGGGAAATTTGCATCAAGGTCATTTAAGCTTGATTCAACGGGCGCGGCACGAAAATTCGACGGTGATTGTGAGTATTTTCGTCAATCCCCTGCAATTTGCTCCCAATGAGGATTATCAACGCTATCCCCGCACTTTAGAGCAAGACCAAAAACTTTGCGAACAAGCTGGGGTTGATGCCATTTTTGCACCGACTGCGGAAGAAATGGCAGTTCCTCAGAAGAGTATACAAGAATCAAAGGTTACACAAGTTATCCCCCCATCTGCTATGATCACAGGCTTGTGTGGTCGTTCTCGGCAAGGTCACTTTCAGGGTGTCGCTACCATTATTACCAAACTTTTGAACTTGGTACAGCCTGACCGTGCCTACTTTGGTCAAAAGGATGGTCAGCAACTAGCAATTATTAAACGCTTAGTAGCTGACTTAAATTTGCCAGTGGATATTGTTGGTTGTCCAATAGTGCGGGAAGCGTCGGGTCTTGCCTTCAGTTCTCGCAATCAATATTTGACGGCAACGGCAAAAGAGCAAGCAACGGTGTTATTTCGTGGCTTGCAACGAGCTGAAGCTGCATTTATTGGAGGCGATCGCAATAGTAACAAGTTGATAGCAGCGGTACAGCAAGAAGTGGCAATGGTCAGCACGGCCTGTGTGGAATATATTGAATTGGTTGAACCGACTACGTTGATGTCTTTAGAAAAAATTGAGGAGGAAGGAATGTTGGCGATCGCAGCTCGTTTTGGTGCTACACGTTTGATTGACAATATCATATTGCGCGATCGTCAACCCATCATCGCCATTGATGGCCCAGCTGGTGCTGGAAAATCCACAGTGGCGCGGCAAGTGGCAGCAAGCCTGAGCTTAGTGTATTTAGATACTGGAGCAATGTACCGTGCTGTCACTTGGTTAGTACTGCAAAAGGGGATTGCCATTGATGATGAATGTGCGATCGCCGAATTAACTAATCAGTGTAAAATTGAACTTACTCCCACCCAGGATTTACAATCGTCCGTGCGGGTTTGGATTGACGGCACTGATGTTACCCAGGCAATTCGCACCATTGAGGTAACATCTCAAGTATCAGCGATCGCGGCACAAAGCGCTGTCCGTCAAGCACTGGTTAAACAACAGCAAAGTTGGGGTAAAAGAGGTGGTTTAGTTGCTGAAGGTCGGGATATTGGTACTCACGTATTCCCCGATGCCGAAGTGAAAATCTTCTTAACGGCTTCTGTGAGTGAACGCGCCCGTCGCCGCCAGCAAGACTTTAACAAACAAGGTCAACCTGAAGTGAGTTTAGAGCAGCTGGAACACGACATTGCCGAACGTGACTGGAAAGATAGTACACGCAAAGTTTCGCCTTTGCAAAAAGCAGTAGATGCGATCGAAGTGCAAACTGATGGTTTAGACGTATCTGAAGTCACGGCACAAATCGTTAACTATTACCAACAGCGTTTATCTCAGTATTAATTACTGCTATTTGCTGTTAGTTTTTTAGTTTCAAAGGATGGTGAGTGAGTGATTATTCACTTACCGTCCTCAAAACTGCCTTTGAAAATAAATCTGATAAAAAAGGCTATCTTTTTATAAGAATTAATATTTTGGAAATTTTTACATAAGATCGTAGTATTTATTTAAATATCAAATCATCTCGCTTTCGACTGATTTTTCACATCCTAATTAATCCTACTAAAGATAGAAGTATGAAAGCTTTAATTGCTAAATGCTAGTTATTTATTAGCCTTTCGCTATAAAATATTAGTCATTTTTATTTATAGTCAAGAATTACTAGCGATTTGACTTATCACCAAAGTACTTTGTTTCCGTCTTCACTTGATCTTCACTTTGGTAGTAGAATGACGATGTTAAGTTTTATGTTCCATGATTAAAGACATAAAACCCCTAAAAATAAAAGCTATTAATTTCCCAAACTTCTGCAATAGCTTAAAACTGGAAACCGATAAAGAGAGGATGACACAATGGCATTTGTACAGCCCCCACTACCCTTTGAAAAGGATGCTCTAGAGCCTTTTGGCATGAAAGCTGAAACTTTCGAGTATCACTATGGTAAGCATCATAAAGCTTATGTAGACAACCTCAACAAGCTCACTGAAGGTACAGAACTTGCTGATAAGTCTCTGGAAGAAGTGATCAAAATTTCCTTCCAAGACTCCTCTAAGGTGGGAATCTTCAACAACGCTGCCCAAGTTTGGAACCACACTTTCTTCTGGAATTCCTTAAAACCAAAAGGTGGCGGCGCACCCACTGGTGAACTCGCAGCCAAAATCGATAAAGATTTTGGTAGTTTCGACAAATTCAAGGAAGAGTTCTCTAACGCGGCTGCAACTCAATTCGGCAGTGGGTGGTCTTGGCTGATCGATGATGGTGGTACGCTAAAGGTGATCAAAACACCAAATGCAGAAAATCCCCTAGCTCATGGTAAAAAGGCACTCCTAACCTTAGATGTTTGGGAACACGCCTACTACATTGACTATAAAAACGCCCGTCCAGCGTTCATCAAGAATTTCCTAGAAAACTTGGTTAACTGGGACTTTGCTGCTGAAAACTTGGCTAAAGCTTAATTAATTGGCAGTTTTGAACTGGCTGCGATGTCTTTTAGCCAGCTACTTCGCAGCTACGTAGCTTGTGTTAGATAAGTAAGTCGGTGTAAATAATTATTGTTGGGATAAGGCAGTTCTTGCTGGGAGCAAGGAGCAGGGGGGAAAGAGTTTGAGCATTATTTACTTTTCTTCACACAGTTTGGTTTTATTGCACCGACTTGCTTATGTAAAGTAGAAATAATTCAGTTAACACCTTTGTCAGCAGTCACGACAGTAGTCAGTCAAGTTTAAATTGATGGGTAAGCGAGTTCGCAGTAAGGACTAAAGTCCTTATTTTCTAAGCACTAAAGTGCTTACTACAAACCCTGAAAACTAACTTAGACATTGTATTAATATCGTGACTGTTTTTGCTTTTGAGTTGAGAAGATAGGGGAGATGAGGGAGAAATCAATTAAACTAATTCGCAATTCGCAATGACGCTCGTTCGCGTAGCGTGTCGCAGACAAGACTCGCTAACGCTGCACTAACGCAATTCGCAATTTGCTTTTTCCGTGTTGTAACGGGGATAAAGACAAGCAGCCCAACACTTGCGGCTTGATAGAAGCCGGGGATTTAAACCCCTACACTTTGTTCAAAATTCAAAAATAAAATATATGGATAGCAAAGAACTAGCGCAATATATCGAAGCAACGAATAGCATCAGTAAACCTTGGGTATTGATACAACTGCGCCTTAAAAAATTGCAAGAGCGTCGAGCCACCCTGACAAACGATGTTTATACCAAAGAATTAGAAGATATTTACCAAGACTTGATGAATTTGGGGGAATGGTGGCGCGGTATTGAAGATGAGGTATTTTAAAGGTATGAGTTATGAGTTAGGAGTTATGAGTTATGAGTTTTCCTAACTCTTAACTCCTAACTCTTCACTTTTAACTTAAAACGCAATCTGATGGCTCAAGCTCTCGATCAAGTCGATTACGATACTCTCGATGCTGCAAAACGACGCTTCATCGATGCCGCAAAACGCACACTTGGCTTTGCAAGCGCTTATGGCATCGTGCCCGCGTCAGGTCTCGGAGCAAGCGCTAACGCTTTCAACTTCAACCTTGCTCCGTTTATAGAAGCGGGGGCTAGAGAAGTTTCTCTGACACTTGTCCCCGAAGGACTGGGCACCGCAGACGATACCCGCCCTGACGACCTCTCTGAAGAAGAACTTAGACGATTTTGGTGGAATATTGGTATCAAAATCATCTCGTGTCTGACGAACGATGCCGCAACTTCAGGTATGCAGACTATACTTCTCGGTCTTTATCTGCCGTCGAGTACTCCTGAAACAATCTTTACCCCCGCTTTTCTTGATGGGTTTCTTGATGGAGTAGTTGAGGGCTGTAAACGAGTCGGGTGTGTCTATCTCTCAGGGGAAACTCCTCAACTAAAAACCAAGATGATTCCAGGGCGGCTCGACATCGCCGGCTCAGTTTTTGGGGTTATGCCGGCTGGTGTCGCTCCCATTGATAGCTCGCGTCTGGATGCCGGAAATACCATTGTTCTCGTTGAGAGTTCGGGGCCCCATGAGAACGGCTTTACCCCACTACGAAAGCTTGCCGAGTCGCTTCCTGATGGCTACAGAACAAAACTTCCGAGTGGGCAGGAGTTCTGGGAGGCGATGAATGCTGCGTCGTATCTTTACACGCCTCTTGTGCAAGCGGTGCTTGGCGAGGGAATTCGTCCCACGGCAATGGAGAACATCACTGGTCATGGCTGGCAAAAGTTGATGCGGTCGGTGAAGCCGCTTCGGTATGTCATTGAAATGATGCTCCCAGTACCAGAGATATTTACATTTGTTGAGAGTCATCTTGAGGGCGGAGCTGAGACGATGCTTTCGGTGTTCAATTATGGTGCAGGATTCGCATTCTATACAGAGTCAAAGCAGGATGCAGAGAGAATTGTCCTACTTGCAAGAGAACATCAACTTTCGGCTGTGATTGCTGGAAGAGTTGAAGCGTCTCTTTCCCGCGAGGTAGTGGTAGAACCCCTTGGAGTCACCTTGAAGGGAGATTCTTTTGGAATTGCGCGAGGGGTATAATGGTCAGCAAGCGATCGCTAATTTTCTCAAAGCTATTTTAGACTCACTTAGGTGATGCCTGCGGTAAATGCTAGCCTACGCTAAAGTCATTATTGGTTAAAAAAAATCTTTAATTACTGAAATAAATAATATTTTTTACACACAAAACCAATTTGCATTTCAGGCTTATTAGAAATAATTACTCTACTAAACCTTTCTTTTATAAGTCATTTAACACAAATGCTATAGGCGCATTTATGAAAATTTGGATGTGATATTTACTACCACTTAACGATGAAGTGGTGCAAATCACTCATGACTACTGAGGTTAAGATTTGCTAACGTAGTCTTAACATATTGAAAAATTTGCTGAGAAAGCTGAGAAAGTAGCAGCCGATACTAATTTTTAGTGTTGGTTCTTTCTCATCTAGAGATGTGGCGTTTTGGTGTGTTAAGAAAATATATTTTTCTTCAGAGGGGGTTATGGTTGTAAATTTGGCCCGTACTACAGCTTCGGCAGAACTTTTGAAGCAAGTATTTCATAACATTGATGCACATAGTTGTCCAAGGTTATTCAACTTTCACATGCACACTGTCCACTCGGATGGAAGGTTGCAGCCGAGTGGATTGATGGAGCAGGCGATCGCTATTGGGCTAAAAGGGTTAGCCATCACCGATCATCATGGTATTATCGGCTATCAAGCGGCCCTTGCTTGGTTAGAAGACTGGAAGTGGAATAATCCTGGTGCAAGTACTCCTTACCTGTGGAGTGGCGTGGAAATCAATGCCAACCTTTTGAATATAGAAGTTCATATTTTGGCTTACGCTTTTGCAACAGAACACCCTAGCATGAAACCCTATCTGCAAAGAAGGGCGACTACAGGCCAAGAATATCAGGCAAGTAATGTGATTGCCGCTATTCATGAAGCTGGGGGATTGGCAGTTCTGGCTCATCCAGCTCGTTACAAGCGATCGCTTTTTGATTTAATTCCAGCTGCGGCGCAAAATGGTATCGATGGTGTGGAAACTTTCTACGCCTACAATAACCCTAACCCCTGGAAACCCAGCACTTTGGAATCAGAAAAAGTGCAAAAGTTAGCTGATGAATACTTTCTTTTCAATACTTGTGGTACTGATAGCCACGGTTTGAGCCTGCTACAACGTTTGTAAAGATGAATCCATTTTTTTCAACTCTCCTGGTTCAATCTGCCAGGAGGTTATTCTATTTTGGATTTTCGCTAATTAAGCCTGATATCAACCCACATTCGGCAGGTTAGTTTGAAAATTATAATGCTAACTAAGCAAAGAAACTGCTGACTGCAATATTTCCGAATGCGGGAAAAGTACCCGTTAATCCTGTTAAATTGACTAACAAATCACTATTCGCCTGAAAACCAGCAGTGCTATTATTGATTGCCAGGTAAGTTCCAGCGATCGCTCCACTTGTGACTTTGACTAAGGCTGCACCATTCACCCCTAAAGCTTGATTTCCGGCTGAGGCTCCATTAGCATCGGTAAATACCTGGTTGGCTAAATTTACTAAAGTGGTGGCAGTGCTATCAGCAGCACGGCTAAAAATGCTAGGTGCATTCGCGGCTAGTCCGCCTTGAGTCAGTAAACCAATTTTATCTGTGCCAATGGTGAAGTCAGTAATGCGATCGCTTGCTGATACTAATGATTGTCCAAATTGGAAGATGAATCTATCTGCGCCTTGGCCGCCAGTTAAAGTATCAGCACCAGCGCCACCATTCAAAATATCATTTCCATTGTCGCCATTAATAACATTGGCTCCAGAGTTACCGGTGAGGATGTCATCGAAAATCGAGCCTTTGACGTTTTCAATGTTGGAAATAAAATCGGTTCCTGCACCACCACTCGCAAGTCCAGTCGCAAGATTTACGATAATCCTGGAACCGACAAAACCGTACTCAACGGTATCAATGCCACCTCCACCATTGATAGTATCTGCACCGAATCCGCCCAAGAAAGATTCATTAGCACCAGAACCAGTCAGCACGTCATTAAAACGAGATCCTAACACTCGCTCAATGGACACTAAGGTATCATTACCGCTACCACCAGTAACAACTTTGGTGAACAAATTAACATTGACTGCTGAGGTAGCGTCGAAATAGACGGCAGTATCAAATCCTGCACCGCCATCAATCTTATCAGCGCCGCCAAACCCCTGGATCTGGTTATTTCCAGAGTTCCCAGTCAGCACATCGCCATATTGTGACCCCTCGATGTCCTCCACGTTGGAAATAACCGAAGTGCCATAAGAAGTAATTGCCTTCCCTGTCAAGAGATTAACAGTTACTCCCTCGCTAAACCTTTTAAAAGTTAAAACATCAATGCCTGCCCCACCATTAATGGTGTCGTTCCCCTTAGATCCGAGGAAACTGTCGTCGCCCACAGAGCCTAAGAAACTGTCATTTCCCCGATAGTAATATTGATCATAGTCGTATGATGACTCGCCGATAGTTAAAAGGTTATTTCTTGTCGCAACGTCAACATTCAGATTTGTGTCCTGGCTTGCGAGTTGGCCGTTAGTTCCAAAGTAATAGATCGAAGTAATAGTTCCAGAATTAAAGAATCCGTTTGAAGCATAGGTAAAATTGACACCTATGTTACTCGACCGCAGAACGCCACTGCTATCAAGTATTTCAAAATTTGTGGACGTTTGCGCCCCATAGTTTTCGACAAGATAAACAGTATCCCCAGTGTACCTGTTACTTTGAAATCGCACTTTATTAGCCATAAAACTTTCTCTCTTGATTAAACGCTTGGTGTGAATTTATCTTGAGTGAAGATGTCATTAAAGATTTCCAAAAAATAAATTATCCAATCTTATCGGGTGGGCAGCGTTCGACTGAGCGCTCACGCCGAAGTCTTACCCGCAGCAAAAAGCGGGCGAGAGAGAAGCCCACGCCACAAACTGACTTTTTACGGTATCTGCAAAACCTCTCTCTAAATCTCTCTCCTAAAAGGAGAGACTTTGAATTTTCCCCCTTCCCGCGTCGGGAAGGGGGTTAGGTTTTTCGTGGGATTTTCCAGATGACGTGAAAAATCAGCCCGCAGAAGAAGTAGTTAAGTATTTTTTATTTGGAAGTCCTTTAGCGTAGTGGTACGCTATGCCAGATAGTACCATTCTTTTTTAGAAAAATATCACCAACCCATTTATTTTTATATCTGGAAAATAATTTATATATAGTGATTGACCGGATAAATTTGGCTTATGTAAATAACTCTTTTTTATATCTATGAATAGAGAAAAATCATCAAATGTCGTCATGGTAATTGCTTATTTTCTTCCAACTGTCGCCAAAAGGTGCTTTGGGCTTCTCGCAATTCGACATCAAGATCGGAATTATTCCTCTTTTCTCTCCCTCTGCGTACTCAGCGTCTCTGCGGTTTTTTAATCATTCAGATACTACCGGATTTGATATCATTCCGAATACTGTTATACTTCTTGGCAAGAGCGCGCAGATTTCGATTGAACGTTGGCGAAGCTTCAACTTGAATCAAAGGCTGATCAGTCATTTTCAAGCCCTTCCCAAAGTTGAGCCACACCGATGTATCAATCAGCAGCATTATGAGTCTCACGCAGAGCTTTATGGTCAAAGTCTGGGACTAACTGGATTTGTCCTGCGAGGTCGAAAAGGTTTTTCTTGCGGTGCGATGCTTCAGAGAAGCCACTTCGTAAACGTACAAGTTCTTGCAGAGCAAAATTCACTAGTTCTTCTTGGGTAGTGAGGTTGGTGAGTTGTAAGGCTTCGTTAAGGAGAGATTCATCAAGGTTAAGGGTAACTTGCATAGGTATGAGTTGAGATAAACACAATATTCTCCTCACATTTTAATCTGATAGACGACCGACTCACCTCAGAGCATAAAGTTACTCTAAGTAGGGCGTGATGAACATTTAACGTTAATTAGTGCCGAAATTCTGACTGAAAATTCTGCAATCCAAAGAGTCTGCGAAAAATTGGGTTTTTATATTCATCCCACTGCTGATGCTTCAGTCGTGACAGCAAAGATTAGAACTTGATGTGAAGCATAACAAATTCCGTTTTTCTTCTAAGCGATCGCGTTTCTCGTCGGCTTCTAACGATCAAGCTCATCGGCTGTAGTAAACTTTAACGAACTAAAAGGATTAGGCAGCAGTCCGGTGCACGAGATTTAGGTGTTTCTTGGGAAGGAACAATGATTAGGCAAAATCTTTATGACAACCAGCTAAGAGACACTAAGTTTATCCCACTTGTATTTTCTCGTGAAGACTTAGAGATACTACAAATAATATTTATCGAACAGTTGTAAATTCTTGATTCACAGACTCAATTAATTGAGTGACCCGTTTTTTGATTTCATCGCGGACTCTCGGAAAAATTTCTGGTTGTTCTGCTGGATCATCTAACTGCCAGTCTTCAAATACTTCCTGCACAACCCATTCAGGCGGCAAATTCACCCCACAGCCACACAAAGAAATCACTACATCAAAGTCTTGTGCTTGGAAATCACTCAGGGATTTGGAGTGTTGATCGGTAATGTCGATACCAATTTCTTTCATGGTTGCGATCGCTTCTGGTCTAACCTGACTTGCTTCTAAGCCTGAGCTAATCACTTCAATCTTTCCCTTGCCAAGGGTTTTAGCAAAGCCTTCCGCCATTTGAGAACGGGCAGAATTCTTTTTGCAGACAAACATCACACGTTTCATGTTCAACTCCTCCAAATAATTTGACTAAATTTATCAATCAGGTTCTTGATTCTGATGGCGAAAAGTAACGTTTCTCAAACCAGAAAGCAACATTAACAAGACCAATCAATACAGGCACTTCCACCAGAGGCCCAACAACAGCAGCAAAAGCAACACCCGAATTAATCCCAAACACTGCGATCGCAACTGCGATCGCTAGTTCAAAATTATTTCCGGCGGCTGTAAACGCTACACTTGCGGCTCTAGAATAGTCTGTTTTAATCTGCCAAGCCATGTAAAAACTAACCAGAAACATGATGACGAAGTAGACGATCAGGGGAATTGCAATCTTCACCACATCTAAGGGAATCTGAATAATCAAATTCCCTTTCAAGCTGAACATAACCACGATCGTAAATAACAGAGCAATCAGCGTGATCGGGCTAATTTTAGTCACAAATTTCTCATGATACCACTGCTTACTTTTCACCTTTACTAGGAAGAAACGAGTGAAAAATCCAGCTAAAAAGGGAATACCAAGATAGATAAACACACTTTTGGCAATTTCGGCAATGCTGACATTAACAACACTGCTTTGTAACCCAAATAGTGGCGGCAGTATAGTCATGAAAAACCATGCATAAGGACTATAAAAGATAACTTGAAAGATACTATTGAAGGCAACCAACCCAGCCGTGTATTCTGTATTGCCTCGTGCCAAATCACTCCACACAACTACCATTGCAATACAACGGGCTAATCCAATCAGAATCAATCCCGTCATGTATTCTGGATAATCATGTAAGAAGACAGTCGCCAGAGCAAACATCAAAATTGGCCCAATGAGCCAATTCTGAATTAGTGACGCACCAAGAATTTTTCCATTGCGAAATACATCCCCTAACTCTTCGTATCGCACTTTTGCTAAAGGCGGATACATCATCAAAATTAACCCGATAGCAATTGGTATATTGGTTGTTCCTACTTGGAACTGGTTGACAAAGGCTTCTACTCCAGGAAAGAAATAGCCCAGTCCAACACCGATCGCCATTGCTAAGAAAATCCACAAAGTCAGGAAGCGGTCAATAAAGGAGAGGCGTTTTGAAGTCTTTTTGTTCATTACAATTAGCCCCCTACATTAATGCAGGAGCTTCGAGCAGAAATTTTGGATTGAATAATCCAAAATTTAAAATCTAAAATTCGTTGAGTTATATCAAGAATATATCTATCATTTCAAAAAAAATTGATTTGTCAATAAGTATATATCTAAAAGTAAATAAAACATTACAAAAAAAATTGATAGATTTTTAAGTCTCGCAAGGGGGACGAATAGGTAATATGGGGCTAAAGCGGCGGAATTCTGCTAGATACTGCTCTAAAGCAACAAATTGGGGCAGATTGAGGCTGTAGTAAATCCAGCGTCCTTCTTGACGAGCGCGAACTAAACCCGCTTCTTTCAGGGTTTTGAGGTGAAAAGACAGTTTGGACTGAGTAGTTCCCAGGTGGTCGCACAGGTCACACACGCATAGTTCTTGAGAGCGTAGAAGTTCTAATACTTTAATCCGTAGGGGGTCAGACAGAGCATGAAAGCCAGCAGCGATCGTATCAGGAGTGAAGGTGCTATTAGGAGCCATCAACTTTTTTTGAAGTATTTCTTTATGGTAAAGTCATTACGAATTACGAATTATTTTATAGTCGATTCTTAGTTGGAATCACAATCATCGAGAAATAGGGTACTTCGGCTGGATCGACTTCATCTAGGGGTAAAATGCGTTGCTGTGACGTTGATGCTCGCTCAATATATCTTGCCCGTGATGCTAGCCCTAATTTATGCAGGATATCCCGCACTTTGGTAAAATGACGACCTAGTTTCATAATTGCTGCTGCATCGGTCATCAGCAGATGTGTAGTCAGTTCTTCTGCTGGCAGTGGAGCGGGTAGGACTGTAAGAATATCGGTGTAGTAGGTGAAAGGTACACCCAAGGCTACCGGACAAGCCATCAGTGAGGAAACTCCAGGGACAACTTCTGTTTGGTACTGGTCAGATAACCGCGTGAACAGGTACATAAACGAGCCATAGAAAAATGGATCTCCCTCACACAGCACTACGACATCTCGACCTGCTGCTAAATGGTCGGCTATTGGTTCAATTTCCTTGTCATAAATAGACTTAGCCTTTTCTGGTTCCAAGGCGCGGGGGAGGTGAAATAGCACCTCGATTTGATTGCCAGGAAGATACTGAGCTACGATCGCTCTAGCGATACTTTCTTTATCTATTGCTGATTGATAGGCTACCACAGGAGCCGCACGTAATAGCCGCAGCGCTTTGAGGGTCAATAGTTCTGGATCGCCTGGGCCGACACCAATTCCATAAAGACGACCTTTGGGTTGCATATTCATTCTTCCTCCGTTGCCAAGGCGTTAACTGCTGCTGCTGCGATCGCACTTCCACCGCGCCGACCGTGTAATGTCAAAAATGGTACATTCCTGCTGTCTGCTGCCAATGCTGCTTTCGATTCTGCTGCACCGACAAACCCCACTGGAAAGCCCAAGATAATCGCAGGCTTGGGCGCTCCTGCATCGAGCATTTCTAACAGTCTGAACAGGGCGGTGGGCGCATTGCCAATTGCGATTACTGAGCTTTCTAGGTGCGATCGCCATAATTCAAGAGCTGCCGCCGACCTTGTAGTACCCATACTCTGGGCAAGTTCTGGTATTTCTGGCTCGTTGAGGGTACAGATAACTTGATTGTTTGCAGACAACCGCCGTTTGGTGACACCATCGGCAACCATTCGGCAATCGCACAGAATTGGCGCTCCTGCTGCCAGTGCTGCCCTTGCGGATTGTACTGCTGTTGGTGAATATCCCAAGTCAGTGACAATATCCGTCATTCCACAGGCATGAATGAGACGTACAGCAACTTTTGCTACATCTGGTGGTAGCACATCTAGGTTTGCTTCTGACCGGATGATTGCAAAAGAATTACGGTAAATTTCGTTGGCATCTCGGATATAGTCGGGCATTAAATTTAGGATTTTAAATTTTGGATTGACATATAAAAATCAACAGGCTCAGATTGCCGACTTCTCTAAAAAGGTGGCAATCTTGTTGTTCACAATTGATTGAGGGATTATATTAAATAATTGCTGTAATTGTGCCAGTGCAAATCGATTAGCAAATTTCCCAAAGGACTCATCAGAATTTAAGCGTTGAATTTTATATACATATAGCATCCGCTCTATTAATGCAGGTAGTTCGGCAAAAGTTACATATTGATATAGTTCGCGTCCGAATTTCTGTTTGCTGTCACCAACATAAACGTGATAGCCTTCCACAGTTCTATTTTCAGCCTTAATGCTGACACCAAGCAGAGTAATATCACTCTTGCTATGTTGGGCACAAGATTTTTCGCAGCCAGTGAAGTGAATATTAACTGGGTAATCGAGAGTAACGCGAGTTTCAAGATACTCTGCCAATGCCAAAGCATGACTTTTGGTATCCGTAGCAGAAGCGGCGCAACCCTTTTTTCCAGAACAGGCAACTAATCCACCCTTGATGTTGGTTGCAGAGGAATCTAATTCTAATAAAGCAATTTCACTTTGGACATCAGCAACCCATTGCTGAGGAATATCTGTAAGGAGCAAATTTTGCCAAGGAGTTAGCCTGAGAGTTCCACTACCGTATTTTGCTGCTAAATCTGCTAAACCCCGCATCTGTCTACTCTCCAATCGGCCAAGGGGCAAGACGACACCAATGTAAAATAAGCCTTGCTGACGTTGGGGATGGATGCCAATATGCTGATATTTCTCTCCCTTGCCTTGCTGGGGGAGTGGGTCTTTTCTTATTTCACTGTACAAAAGACGGAAAGGTAGATGTTGCTCAACTTCTTGGAGATAATTTTCACAACCCAAAGTATTCAATAATTCTCTCAAACGTGGCCCCCGCTTACTCGTAGTATGACGACTATAAGCTAGATAGACATCCGCCAAAGCTACTAAGACCGACAAACATTCCTCTGGTGGTAACAAAATTCCCGTATCACTCGGCGGTTGACCCTTCTCGCCGACACTCAGATAGAGACGAAAGTAAACATTATCGTTAACTAAGACAGCTGCAAAGGCGATATCATTCAACCGATCGCCCACCTGAATTATCCCACCACCATCAAAGCAAACGCTAAATTTGGCTGACAGTCCCGAAAGTGCCGGATGTGCAGCAATATAATCATCCCAACCTTGGACAAAAGGGCGAGTGTCGATTAATTCTAGCGGGTCGATACCAGCAGTTGGACTGGTCATAATATTGCGGATTTGGTCTACAACAGGATTGCGAGAACCTAATCCCATATCCTGTAGGTGTTTCAAAACCTCAGCATTTATCCCCGTGCTGATTTCACGAACTTGTAGGTTAGCTCGATTAGTCACATCTATATAGCCGCCACCGTGCTGTTCTGCTATATCTGCGATCGCACGGCATTGCTCACTACTAATTATTCCACCTGGTATTCTAACACGAGATAATATACCATCTGCGGCGGGAGTAGCATAAAACAAGCCAGGACAAGTGGCAAATCCAGAAACCAAACTTAAAACTCCTTCCCCGTGCAACGCAGGGAGTAGACGGTGAGTGTGTCTTGAGGACATCCTAAGAGTTGGCATTCTGACTTGGGTAATCCCATCACAGCTGCGGCACAGTCCCGGAATTTCACCGGAGTTTCCCAACTCTCAGGTAATTTAGACTTTGTTTAGGTTATAGATATCAACCAGACATCATCCAGATAATCATCTTACATTACTATAGCCAGAAATTTTAACTGAGTTTATCCACTACCGATCGAATTGAATTACTTACACAGGCTGTGGTTTGAGTAAATCTCTTTTGGTAACAAATTCACTGAATGTACTTGCAACCTGCTGCGGTAATGCGATCGCTGGAGTTTGTAATGGCAACCTGGGAAATAATAATTCTGCGACTCGATAAGCTTCTTCGAGATGGGGATACCCTGAGAAAACGAAAGTATCAATTCCTAAATCGGCATATTCCAGCATCCGCGTTGCAACTGTGTCTGGATCTCCAACTAAGGCAGTCCCAGCACCTCCACGTACTAAGCCAACACCTGCCCATAAGTTGGGGCTAATTTCTAAGTTTTTGCGATTACCATTGTGTAGTTGGCTCATGCGGCGTTGTCCTTCTGATTCTGACTCAGCAAACCGCCGATGTGCAGCAGCTATGGTTTCATCATCGACATACTGAATCAGTTCATTAGCTGCATCCCAAGCTTTTTGCGTAGTTTCGCGGACTATGACATGCATCCGAATCCCAAAGCGTACCGTTCTACCTTGTTCTGCTGCTAATCGGCGTACCTTTGCAATCTTTTGGGCAACTTGAGCTGGTGGTTCACCCCAAGTTAAATACACATCAATGTGTTTAGCAGCAACTTGGAGAGCAGCATCTGAAGAACCACCAAAATATAAGGTAGGGTAAGGCTTTTGTACGGGAGGAAATTGTAGTTTTGCGCCTTGAACTTGCAAGTGGCGACCACTATAGGTTACTTCTTCACCTTGCATGAGCGATCGCCAAATTGTCAAAAACTCATCCGTGAGTTCATAACGCTGATCGTGATCTAAGAAAATCCCATCTTTTGCAAGTTCTTTTGTGTCGCCACCAGTGACAACATTCAGAATAATTCGACCATTAGAAATCTGGTCAAAAGTCGCAGCCATTCTCACTGCCAAAGAAGGCGACATAATTGCCGGACGAAAGGCCACAAGAAACCGCAAGCGTTCTGTAACTGAAATTAACGAAGTAGCTACAATCCAGGTATCCTGTTTTTGTCCAGTACCAATCAACATCCCGCCATAGCCCAATTTATCAACAGCTTGGGCGATTTGCTGCATATAGGGATAAGTGGCTGGTCGCCTGCCGATTGTAGTACCTAAATAACGCTCATCTCCCTGTGTCGGCAAATACCAAAAAACTTCCATTTTACTATCTCCTGGCGCTATTTCTGGCTAATGGTTTCCGGTGTTATAGCTGCGTATTGTTCGCTAGTCAGCATCGCTTCTTTAATATTAATTGGCTTAGGTATCACTTTTTCTTTGGCAAACAAATCTGCAATTTTCTGTTGCTTTTCCATAATTTCAGGTGTAATTGGTCTTAACCCGTAAGTTCGCCTTTCAACCATTGTTGTTAAAATATCTTCATCAATTTTGAGATGAGGAATAATCAGTTTTACAACTTCTGATCGGTTTTTCTCACTCCATTGACCTGTGTTATCTACCTCCTCAAGAACTAATCGCACTAATTTCGGATTTTCTGTGGCAAATTTTCGCGCAGCCATGTAATATCCGCCCTGAGTAGAAATGCCACTAGCATCTCTCAAAACACGAGCATTTGCTTTTTTTTGGGCCACGGCTAAATAAGGGTCCCAAGTTACCCAGGCATCAATTTTTCCTTGAATAAAAGCATCACGAGCTTCTGAAGGTGGGAGACTAATGGCTTGAATATCACTATATTTTAAACCCGCCTCTTCCAAAGCTTTTATTAATAAGTAATGGGAAGCAGAACCCTTTTGAAAAACTACTTTTTTACCTTTGAGATCAGCTAAAGTCCGAATCGGTGAATTATTTTGGACGATAATTCCGCTTCCTTTACCAGTACTGGGTTTATTACTAGCAACATAAACTAAAGATGTACCAGCCGCTTGGGCAAATATCGGAGGAGTCTCGCCTACAGAGCCAATATCAACCCTACCTACATTCATCGCTTCCATCAGTTGTGGACCGGCGGCAAATTGCGCCCATTCCACGGAAACACCTAAAGGCTTTAGACGTTTTTCGATCAATCCTTTAAGTCTGACAATATCCCCAGAACTTTGATATCCCATTCGGACAACTTTGGTTTTTAAACCAGTGGTTTGATTTTCTGAATTTGGGGTTTGGACTGAGCAACTGATTAAGGTTGTTGAGATTGTTAATAATCCAGGTAAAAGGAATAGTGAAAAGCGTTGGAAAATTTGAACTCGTGGCTGTTTGAAGGTGGGAATCATGGACATGATACTTTGTTTTTTTATTTGCTTTTGACTTATTTGGCTAATATTTGCCTATGTTCAGTTGTAGAGGTGCATATCTGTGCGCCTCTAGTGTTGTAAGCTAATGCGCCTATATGCATTATTTTCCGTATAGACCGTCATTAGTCATTAGTCAAAAGTGTTTCTAAGGACAAAGGACAAATGACAAAGGACAACCCTCTCCTGAAGGAGACGCTGCGCGAACACTAGTTAATGTGCAATTTTCTTTGCGTAACAGCTTATTGCTTCTAACCTAAAGATTTAAACTTTTTGAAGCTGAAGGTTCTTTTGGAACAGTTTTTGAACATTTTTCCAAGCATCGGCGGCAGCTTCGGCATTGTAGCTGGCGCGATGATTGCAGAAAAAGCCATGTCCTGCACCGGAATAACGGAAGATAGCATGGGTAATTTGATTTTTCTTTAATTCAGCCTCAATCTGTTCTGTATGTTCTAAGGGGATTCCCTGATCATCAAGACCAAAGAAGGCGTAAATGGGGCCTTTAATCTCTGGAGTGCGGGTGATGGTTGGTTCTCCACCGCCGGGAGTTGAGTTGGGAATACCGCCACCATAGAAGGAAGCTGTAACTTTAATATCTGGTAAAGTGGCAGCTAGATAAACTACGTGACCACCAAAGCAGAAACCAATAGAGCCGATCGCATCTCCTTGCACATTTGGTAAGGTTTTTAAATAGGCGATCGCAGCTTTAATATCACTCAATATTTCCTCTGCTGTTGTCTGCTCCTTATATCCTCTTCCTTGCTGGACATCTTCAGGGGTATAGCCACCCTCAAACCCTGGGGCGGTGCGTTGAAATAAAGTCGGTGCGATCGCCACATACCCCTCTTTAGCAAATTTCTCAGCAACTTCTCGAATGTGAATATTAACCCCAAAAATTTCCTGAATCACGATAATAGCTGGGAAGGTTCCCTGTTTTGCTGGTTCAGCTAAGTAAGCATCAATCTGCAAATCTCCGTTAGGAACTTTAACTTGAGCAGTGCGAATTTCTGTGTTTGTCATCTTAGGGATTAGCCTTAATTGCTTTCAGGACGCGATGTTTTATGGTAATTTTTTTACATTCTACTTAAAATGTATCGATTTATCGTAGTTTGAGAGTAGTATTTCACAAACAATGTGCAAAGGCAAGTCCTTTGAT
This sequence comes from Nostoc sp. ChiQUE01b, assembly GCF_034531255.1. Classification (NCBI taxonomy): domain Bacteria; kingdom Bacillati; phylum Cyanobacteriota; class Cyanophyceae; order Nostocales; family Nostocaceae; genus Nostoc; species Nostoc sp. ChiQUE01b. The sequence continues at coordinate 117,443 of NZ_JAVRBM010000015.1, forward strand.
TTAGAAATGTAGATGAATATAAGACCATATCAAGAATCTGATGCTGAATTAGTCAGTACTTTGTGGGATGAGGTGTTTCCTAATAACCCGTCGCACAGCAGCCCTAAATTGGTAATCAGTCAGAAGCTTGCTGTACAGCCTGAGTTGTTTTTTGTTACTGAGATTAACTCTGTAATTGTAGGCACTATCATGGCAGGATATGACGGGCATCGCGGTTGGCTATACACAGTTGCGGTCAGTCCTCAGTATCAACGGCAGGGTATTGGTAGCAAGCTAGTGCAGCACGCAGAGAAGGAATTGATAGCGATGGGATGCCTCAAAATCAATCTCCAAGTTCGAGTCTCCAACGCAGAAGTAGTTGAATTTTATAGAAAACTTGGCTATCTCGTAGAAGAACGTATCAGTATGGGAAAGCTTGTCGTATAGATGTTTGGTGAGTTGGAACAGAAAAACTTTAGAAATACGCCAGTATTACGGCAAAAAGTGATTGTAGCGTTAGCAAATTTAACTCAAATTAGGAGAAAAATTTATGAAGCTTAATGCAGTTCATCATATTCAAGTAACCTATCCTTTTGAAGTGGAGGAAGCAATACTATCTTTCTACAGCAAAGTTTTGGGACTGACTGAAATTGCCAAACCTGATGTCATTAAAAATGATTCAGGAGCATGGTACAAGTTGGGAGACATTGAACTGCACGTTAGTAGAGAGAAAAACGCCAATAACCAAGCATCTAGACGGCATTTTTGTTTCCAAGTCGATAACTTGAACGCCTTTGAAGTATACCTAAAAGAGCATGGGATAGAAATTATTCCCGATCAACGACCAATTCCAGGATGCGTGCGGTTTTTCCTGCGAGATCCTGGCGGGAATCGTATAGAGATTGCACAGTTCGTCTTATGATTACTGTATCTGTGCAAAAATCCCAAAAGCCTCTTTCCCCCAGCTAAGTACAGCCCACCATAAAAGAGGTACGGAATTCGCTTTTTGAATCAAACGTGTCCAGTGGCATCACAATTTTTATTTCCGACCCCTTTTTGCGGTGACGTGTACTAAGTGCTCCCTACTCCCCTGCCCTCTAAATGATAAGTCTTTAACAGGACATGATATGAATAGCAGTTTAGCTGGGGCTATCAATATTTTGTTAAAATCCTTAATAATTGTGGGCGAGAATGTCGGTAAATTGGAAATCTTAACAATTTTCTCCTGATGTTTCACACGCACCAATACTCACCCAGGTGCTAGAACCATCTTCCCAATGTTCTTTCTTCCATATAGGGGCATTGTGTTTGAGCGTATCAATAGCATATTGGCAAGCTTCAAACGCCTCACTCCGATGAGGAGAACCCACAGCTACTAAAACGCTGATTTCCCCAACTTGCAAACGTCCAACGCGATGATAAATCACGACTCGATTCACATCAGACATAGATAAGCGAATATCAGCAGCAATTTGATAAAATATCCGCAATGCCATCGGTTCATAAGCTTGATACTCTAGAGCGATCACAGGTTTACCATCGGTTTGATTGCGAACCATACCACTCATCACAACCACAGCACCATTGGCTGGATCGTCAGATTTGGCGTAGATTTCTCCTAGAGATAACGGCGCAAAGGTAATGGCAAAACTATCTTCGGCTCTTGGTTTAACAGCAGAGGTAAGTGTGGTTGTCATAACTGCGTTGATATTATATGGGCTTTTTCTATTGTCTCTGAAGAAAGCGTTACTAGTTTATGTTTAGTGTTGCCGATTATTGCTGTAAGTGGACTGGCAACAAGTGAACAACTACCGATCGATAAAACGGCTGAGTATACAGCCTTTTTACCTAAACCTTATACAACGCAAGAATTATTGAAAACCCTACATACAGTTATTAGTCATTAATCTGGATTATCTAGACGATCGCAGTCATATCTACCTTTAATTTCTTGATTGAAAAAGCTGCCAATTGAGTCAGAGGAATGTAAATCTTCCCAAGTATCCTCGTCTACGCCTAAGTACTGATAAACTGCTCCACTTTGAAACTCAACTTGCAAAATCTGTTCGCCCTGATCGTAGCCTACAGCCATAGCCATTGATGAGACAACTGGTAGCATGACAATTGGTTCTTCTTCAAAGGGTAATGCAGTCGTTTCAGCGATCGCTTCGTTTAGTTCTTGCAATCCTTCGTAAGCTTGTATCGGTGCCGGAATTTCCAAAAACTCTAGTTCGTTGCCTCGGTCGAGCAACAACTGCAAATATCCATCAGAGTGAGCGATCGCTACTAAACTGCTCAAGTCTACCTTAGATAGCTTCATTTATTTTGTACTCTCCTATTGGCGTAGTTGGGAGTGGTAAAGTTTTATGCAACATTAAGTATTTTTATAGTACATTTATACTATAAAAGCGCTTTACCGTCAAGTTTTTTCTCCCAAGCGAGAATTTTAGGTGCGTAGAGACGCTTTAGCAAAGCAGCACGCAGCGTTTTTCTCTGATTGCAAAATTGTATAAATGTGCAACTCGCCTCAGTTAAATACTTAAAAATTTAAACTAATCTTTGTTGTGTCTAGACTTAACTGAGTTTCCATTGCTGTTTGTATCACTCGATTAGCTCACCCTTTTGGGTGAGTCATAAATCAACCGATCAGATGACCTGATTGAAGGAAGTTGAGATTAATAATAAAGAGGACTCTATTACTAAAGAACACCGATTACATTTTACCTAAATATAACTTATGAAACTTGCAACCTTGATAAATTCTGTACTGATTTTTGCTTCTATTACTCTTGTACCAGGAATCGCTGGCGCTCAAACAGCTACTACCAACAATAGTGAAAAAATAGCTGTTAACTCTAACAATTTATCCACTAACTCGACTTCTGCGAATTACCTCCAGCCTTCAAATCTAGTTACTTTTGCTTATCAAGGAGGTCTGCAACAACATGGTATTCCTAGTGGAGAAGCGCTAATATTTAAAACTAAGAATAGAAATATTATTGCCAAAGATTTGGTTAAAGCTGCTGTGAATGCAGATAAATTACCATCACAAGTTTTAAACGATCAAAATTATCTAAGTGCTGTGAATTTAGAACTTAACGTATTACCAGATTATGCTGCTGCTGATTAATTTGGTTTTTCTGATATCTTTTGAGAAAGTTAAGTTTTTCAGCATAGTATATTCGTGTGCTTGTTACCAAAGATAAATAAAAGCCTTTTATACATAGCGATCGCTGTGTATGAAAAGTATATAAGAAAGTTTGATATTGAAGAATAATTCCTCAATTTTGACATAAGTTGGAATTACCCTGTGCTAAGGCCACAGAAAATTGTATAATCGACAGCTTACCGATCAAAAATTTCCTTTTCTATAGAGAATGACAGAAGTAATCAGATCCGGGGGCCTAAATAATATTGAGTCCATTGAGTTTGAAGAGCGGTGCTTAGAAAAAGCCAGAGAAACAGGCGATCGCAATGGGGAAGTCATTTCATTGGCAAGTTTGGGCAATGCTTACCAGTCACTAGGCGAGTACCACCTAGCAATTGAGTTTTATCAACAGTGGTTAGATATAGCTAGAGAAATAGGCGATCGCTTAGAAGAAGCCAAATCTTTATCTGGGTTGGGTAACGCTTACCAATCACTGGGCAAATACCAGCGAGCGATTGAATTTTATCACCAGTGGTTGAGTATTACCAGGAAAATAGGTGATCGTACTGGGGAAGGCATTTGCTTGGCAAGTTTGGGCAATACTTACGAATACCTGGGTAAGTATGAGCAAGCGATAGAGTTTTACCAGCAGTGGTTAAGTATAACTAAGAAAACAGGCGATTGGACTGGAGAATGCATAAGCCTGGGAAGTTTGGGCAATACTTATGAATCATTGGGATCTTACCAACTAGCAATTGAGTTTTACCAACAATGGTTAGGGCTGGCAAAATTCATCAGCGATCGCAATGGTCAAAGCATGGCCTTGAGTGGATTGGGCGGTGCTTACAAGGCTTTAGGACAGTACCAAAGGGCGTTGGAGTTTTATCAGCATTCATTAGAGATCGGCAGGGATCTTAATGACCCAAATAGGGAAGCAAACGCCTGGTTTAATTTGGGTTTAGTGTTAGAAAAAATCAATCGAGAATCAGAAGCGATGGATGCCTTTTGCAATGCTCGTGAAATTTATCATGCAATTGGACTTGATGCCAGCCTGCAAGATTGTAACCATGCCATTGAGCTTCTTTCTCAAAATGTTAGCGCAGCATCTGCCTTCTGGTTGAGGAGATGGTTAAGTCATTTGCCGCAGTCGATCAAAACTGGTTCTAAATAAAGAGTGCTGAGTTCCGAGTTAAAAGACCCTTTTAAGCTGTTACGCATTTAATTTGTATATTTAATCGTGTTCGCGCAGCGTCTCCTTCAGGAGAAGGCTGTCATTGGTCATTCGTTATTAGTCATTTGTATTTCAAAGGACAGATGACTAATGACAAAGGACGGTCTAACTTCAAAAATGTACAATCTAGACGCGCATCAGCTTAATTTACTCAGGACTCACCACGATACTTATTGAATACTACAACTGAGTTTTTGCGATCAAAGGAAAATACAGAAAACGGGTCTTTTCGATTCCCCATCTCCATCCCAGGAGTGCCTACAGGCATTTGAGGAACAGATAAACCAACAACATTTGGCTTTTCTTGAAGCAGACGATTGATGTCGTCTGCTGGGACGTGCCCTTCGATGACATATCCATTAACAATTGCTGTGTGGCAAGATGACAAGTTATCCGGCACATTATACTTTTGTTTAACTGTTTCGATGTCAGGCACAGAAAAGTCTGTGATTTTAAAACCCTGTGCCTTTAAGTGCTCAATCCACCCGCCACAACAGTTACAATCGGGACTGCGATACACAGTGGCATTTAGTACTGTTGATTTTGATGGTGTCTGTTGCTCCTGAATGTGCCTAGTGGTACTTAACAGTTGAGCTTTACCTGTAATATAAGTGGGGAAAGCAGCTTGAGCATAACTCATAGGAGCAGTGCTTCCCAAGATGCTCAATACCCCTAATGTTAAAACCACTATTTGCACAGTAGCAGGCATCAAGATCGGAAGTAACCATTTTTGCCAGCAATAAATCAATTGTTTGTGCAACATCTGATACTTCCTAAATACAACATTGCTTCCAAAACACTCTGCGCTTACTTTGCATCCCTCAGCGTTTAAAAACACTGCGATTTTACATACAATACAGATATCAGTAAAACTAAATATGCGTTATCTAGAATCTTTGTAGAGACGTAGCAGTGCTATGTCTCTACATTCATTTTCACTCATATCTCTAAAAATGTACTTTTTTCGTGAAAACAAATGGAGCGATGTCTACGACGGGCTACGCCTACGCTTTTCTTGAAGCGATCGTCCCATGATTCATATTTTGATTCAGGAATGCCTGCCATTTAGATTTGTTTGCCGGTCTCTTTCCCTACAAGTTTGCTGTTTTGTGAATAGTCTGTATAGCCTTGAATATTTTCTGGTTCAAATGGACGCAATAGGCGGGTAGCTTCGCGTGTTAAATCCTCATTTCCGGTAACTACAATTAGGTATTTGCCAGCATTCAAACGGTTACGATAGGCTAAAGCATCGCCACTGCCAACTGTTAAACCGACTCCTCGACCGATTAAACCAGCGCCCAAGGCACCGGCCATAGCTCCTAAGATCCCAGCCAGAAATTCATTGCCAAATCGAGTAACCTGGGAAAATATTTCAATTTCTGTGAGATAGTTGAAGGCATAACCTGCAACAAATCCAAAGGGTACAAGCCACCATAACAGCCGAGTTGATTGTTTGCTAGCTTGCTTATTGGGATCAATTAGTCCAAATTCATCAGCACTTTGATAACCATTGCCCAAAATATTCACTTGTGAAGTTGGCAACCCTGCTTTTTCTAGAGCAGAGTAGGCGGCTTCTGCTTGTATTCGAGCTGGTAAAACTGCAACAAGATAATTCATAAGACCTCGCGGAACTCTTTTCCAATCTAAAATCCAAAATCTTAAATGATATGACCTATTCTGGCTTTTTGTGCTGCATTTTTTTGGTTGAAAGCCACGGGCGATCGCTAAATTTTGCCGCAGTACTTCCAGAGCATCAATACCACTGACAACTGTCGCAATTTAGTCTAAAAATTACACGTCTTAAAATAATTCGTAATTGAATTGTTAACTACAAATTACGAATTACGAATTACTTAAAGGCGTGATCCAGTCAAAAAACTAATTGTTTGTGGCTTGAAACTCGATACACTATCCCAATAATCAACTTGGTTAATATTCACCTTTAGCAAAGCAATATCGGGTTCGTCTAGTCCTTTAGGAAACCAAGTTTGAAGCTCCGGCTTCCATAGCTCTCGCATCTGGTTGCGGTCTTTCACAAGTTGTGCTGTACCTGAGATAGAAACGTATCGCTGCTGTTCGGGTGACGAGAAACTAATATTGACTTGCTCATGGTGTTCAATTTCAGTCACCTTATGGGAACCAGTGTATGTAAAGAACCAGAGTATGCTATCAGAGTTAATCTCACCACTCTTTGACATGGGGTAACTATGCAAACTGCCATCATCATCGACTGTGGTAAACATACCATAATCAATATCTTTGATTAGTTCACGCAGTTTTTGAATCTGTTGATCGTGGTCTGTAGAAGTTGCCATTGTTCGTAATTTTTTCTCTATTTGTTGTCTGGGCTGTAATTTTTGATTACAACTAAATTTAATACTGATAAAGTTATTTTTTAGTATTAACGTTTTTTGTTGAAATTGCGTGAGCCTAAAGGTGTAGTTATAATAAAAATAGTTCTTTTAGTTATATCTATAGATATATTTTTATTATATAGATTTATGAATGAAAATATAAAATTAAACAAATTCTGCAACTGTAAAATTTTATATGGCGCAGCAACAGCGATCGCTCTCATATCGCTAAATTAACCAAGTAAATCAAAATCAAGCCTAGCTTGCTGTGGTCAGCAATAGTATTTATTTTTACTTTTCAGTATGCTTTATAATGATGTAAAATTTGTACCTTCTGAATGAGCCTCTTCAACCCATAGCAGGAGTACTACTTTCCATTCAGCGTCTACTATAAACAACTAGGAAATAAAATTGCAGTATATTTGCTGCCTTTAAAATTATGGACTGGAAGTACAGGTGGAAAAATGGTTATCGACCAAGCCGAGACGAAGCAGCAAAAAATTCTCATTTGTTAGATGAGAGTCAGTTCGAGAACGAACAAGACCGAAAGCTTGCTGAAGAAACTACAAGGAAGCTTTTGGGCGTACCTGCATCAACTTTAGACGAAGACAAATCCATACTACCTCATGCAGCTTCACCTAATGGCAAGGTTTAATACTAAAACATAGGCACATAGGCATTTTTTGCCTATGTTTACTCGATACGATTTTATACCATTATCAAGTTTGACAAAATGCAGATTTCGCAACTTTTCAATCGATTAAATAATAAGAAATTTACTAAGTTACTCACTCAGACAATAGCTTTAGGTGTAAGCGCTATTGTTTTATTCTCAACTACTAATGCTAATGCTGCCGAGCAAGTTGTTTTAAAATATGGTACTTTTCAGGGGCAAATATCTGTTGAAGAATTAACTCAGTTTACAGAAACTGGCAAAACTACCCCAACATTAAAAGCTTATTTACAGGCGGCGCAACAAGACCCAGCAGTAGCTCGTAAGGCACTGAAAGCTCCAATAAAAGCTGATGCTGCCTTTTTAAATAGCTTACTGTCTAGTTGGGCAGGGCCAATTTTAGTTAATCAAATTGGTGAGGTAGTTCACCCTCCCGCAGGACAACTAGACCAGCAGGCACTGCGAAGCGCTTTAAGTGCGTCTATTGAACAAAATGGTGAAGTTACACTACTTGGAGCCATTCAGAATTATCCAAATACTTCTGTTGAACTTGAAGGAGATCGTCTTATATCTGTTTATGAACGCCTAAGCAATCTTGCAGAACTCTTATAAGGGTCAGCCCCTTTGGGGAAGTCAAAAGTCAAAAGTCAAAAGTCACTTAGAGAGAATCTAGTTGTTATCAGATGATTGATTTAGTATCTCAATAGTCGTAAATTTTAGTCACGATCGCAATGAAGTTAATACTGACGAGTCTATCTTAGGGTTCATACCCTGTGAATTAAAAATTCCCTAACCTAAATGTAGAGTTTAGTCTAAGAATAGGAAAAGGATTTTTATGACAAACGATGTTTCTAGAGAAACTAACAAGAATGTGAATGGGTCATTGATAACAGGTGTTCTCTTGAGTATTTTAGGGGTTATTGCGATCGCAGCGCCTAATCTCTCGACCATATTCGCCGAAACTTGGATTGCAGTGATTTTAATTTTCGCCGGATTTACAAAAATAGTTTATGCCACTCAAACCCGCGAACGAGGAGGTTTTATTTGGAAACTTCTCTTGAGCGGGCTTTATATTGCAACCGGCATCATGCTGTTTGTTTATCCTTTTACAGGTGTGCTCACACTGACTCTGTTACTTGGTACATTTTTGTTGACTGAAGGCACATTCGAGTTAATTCTGGCATTCCGGTTACGTCCGCAACAGAACTGGACGTGGGTACTAGGTGATGGGATTATTACGCTGGTCTTAGGCGCAATGATTTGGTTCCAATGGCCCTTCAATGCACCCTGGCTTCTGGGTACACTAGTTGGTGTCAGCATTATTTTTACTGGTATTTCACGCGTAATGCTGGCGTTGAATGCGCGTTCTACCTCGAATCCTCCTGACCAAACTGCAAACGCTACTTAGTAGATAGGGAATGGGGAATGGGGAATAGGGAATAGGGGATAAGAAAGAGCAATTATCAATGCCCAATGCCCCATTCCCAAACTTGAGTAGTCAAAGTTTGCAAGACATTGCAGCAGCGATGCCTACGCCAACAAAATTGCTAAATTAACTAAGGAAATCAAAATCAAGGCCAGCTAGCTGCAATTAACAATGGTATCTATTGCTACTCCATTCTCAGATATTCAAAACCATTGGGCACGCTCATTTATTACAGCCTTAGCCCAACGTGGTATTGTCAATGGGTTGCCTAATGGCACTTATCGCCCCGATAATTCACTTACCCGTGCTGAATTTGCCGCTATTATTACTAACGCATTTGGGACAGTTTCCAAGAAGCGGCAGTATGTTCCCTTTGTTGATGTACCCACAAATTTTTGGGCAGCAGCCGCCATCAAAACAGCCTACGAAAAAGCATTTATTAGCGGGTTTCCTGATAAAACTTTCCGTTCTACTAACCGAATTACTAGAGTAGAAGTCTTAGTTTCCTTGGTAGGAGGCTTAGAAATTGCCACCAAAGTTAAACCTGACCTTCTCTCAAAACTCTCACAAATTTATCAGGATTCTGTTCAGATTCCTGAGTATGGTAGAAATCACGTAGCTATTGCTACCAGCGCTGGCTTGGTAGTTAGTTTCCCAAATATTAAATTACTCAATCCTAATCTCGCAGCTACCCGTGCAGATGTAGCAGTGATTATTTATCAAGCTTTGGTGTATTTAGGTCAGGCAGAAAAAATTGCCTCTAGTTACCTAGTACAGCCGCCAATATTAACGCCTACGCCGATACCAACACCAACACCAATACCAACACCAACACCAATACCAACACCAACACCAATACCAATACCAATACCAACACCAATACCAACACCAACGCCGACACCCACACCTGTCGGTAGCGTTAGGGTAAATCATAATCGGGAGTTCCGGGGAGCATGGGTAGTATCTGTGTGGAATGGTGATTGGCCTTCCAAACCGGGACTTTCTGTTGCTCAACAAAAAGCAGAACTTACCGAGATTATTACTAAATTACAAGCGCTAAACTTCAATGCTCTGATTTTCCAAGTGCGACCAGAGGGAGACGCTTTGTATGAATCTAAATTAGAGCCTTGGAGTGCTTGGATTACAGGAACTCAAGGGAAAGAACCAGAACCATTTTACGATCCTTTAGCGTTTGCGATCGCAGAATGTCATAAGCATAATCTTGAACTTCATGCTTGGTTTAACCCTTACCGCGCTAGCACTTCCACCGACCCAACTAAAACAGTCCGTCCCCACATCGCAGCTACCAATCCAGAAAGCGTTTATTTGTGGAAAACACAACGCTGGATGGACCCAGGACTAAAAATAATTCAGGATAGGGCGTATAACGTAATTCTCGATGTAGTGAAGCGCTACGACGTTGATGGCATTCACTTAGATGATTATTTCTATCCATATCCCATTGAGGGACAACCTTTCCCCGATGAGAAAACCTACGCCGCATATAAAGCAGCTGGTGGTACACTCAGCCTTGGCGACTGGCGACGGGACAATGTTAACAAAATGGTACAGCGCCTTTGGCAGGGGATTAAAACAACCAAACCTGACGTTAAATTTGGTATCAGTCCTTTTGGGATTTATCGCCCCGGACAACCCGCTGGTATTACTGGATTGGATGCTTACAACGTGCTGTATGCTGACTCAAAGAAATGGTTAGAAGAAGGCTGGATTGATTATATCGCTCCTCAACTTTACTGGCGTACAGACCAACCACAACAAAGTTATCCAGCATTGCTAAAGTGGTGGACACAGGTAAACACAAAGCAAAGACACGTTTACGCTGGTAACAATCTGACAGAACCAAGCAACAAGAGTCGGGAGAGTGATGAGATTGAAAAACAGGTGAAAATTAGTCGTAGCCAAGCTGGACAGTTATCACTGGGGAATATCTTCTTTAATCTCAGTGTTTTGACAGAAAATAGTCAAGGCATTGCTGAGAAATTTCAAAGTCTGCTGTATAACAAACCTGCGCTACCACCAACTTTGCCTTGGCAAGATACAACACCACCATCTCCACCCATTGGACTACAAGTCAATAACCGCAAACTGAGTTGGCAGCCTGGAGATAATCAGCCAGTTCGTTCCTGGACACTTTATCGGCTGAGTGGCGATACTTGGACAATTGGGCGAATTTTGTCTGCTGGCACAACCTTCGCTACCGTCCAACAAGCGGGAACTTATGCCGTTTGTGCAGTGGATAGATTAGCCAATGAGAGCGTGGGAACAGTTATTACAGTTAGTTGAACAAAAGTGCTGCCCAGATTCAGGGTAACTTTTATAGATATATCCCTCTTGTGTCACTTTCCGAGTATTCTGAATAAAAGGATTAAAAGAAAAAACTCTGAAAGGTAAGCAGGGCAATGGATGTAGAATTACGAATCCTGAAACATTTGGCTTTTTTATGCCCACCCAAAAGTTGCGATAGATGGTAGTGATGAGTTTACTTTAGGGCTGGCATTTGGTACTAGCCTGCACAATTCGATTTCCACACTATTTCAATCGCTTAATCTTCCTTTTGAACAGCAGAAGCAGCAATACAACGAACAGTGGAAGCGATCGCGTAACGGCATCCACTCATTAGAAAATGTTTCTCATGATGATGGCAAGTTGTATCAAAACAGCGTTAGTTTGTTGTTGGCACATGAAGACAAAACTTATCCCTTGCAAACCCAATCCCCAATCCCTAATCCCTAGTACAACACGGCGGAAATAAACATACCATTTCAAATGGCGCAAAAGCCCGGAATACAATTCTTTTGACTTTTGACTTTTGACTTTTGACTTCCGCCTTGCGGTACTAGTCCCTTTTATTGGCTTTTAACTGAGTAAACCGAATCTAGCAGGTTAAAAGTGATTGAAGTACCAGGTTGTAAATCCATCACATCACCCCGGCAAACAATTTGGACGGATGATGAGTTAATTGGCGATGCTATTATATTTAGATGACTGTCGATGACTTCAATTTCTAAATCGTTGCCTTGATGCTGAAGGCTAACGTGAAATCGGTTTAGTGAAGTTGGAAGGAATGGATCGAGGCAAATGTTACCGCCGTAAGCGTGTAACCCAAGGTAATGGTGCTGAAGGAGATGGAGTGTACCTGCCATTGCTCCCAAGTGGATGCCATTTTTTGCTTCTTGACTACTCGCCCCCGATAAATCGGCAAACAGTGTTTCTATGAATAGCTGCCAGGATTTTTCGCGATCGCATCTGGCAAGGGCCCCAGCATACACAAGTCGGGAGAGGCTGGACTCATGCACCGTATGCTGGAGATGATGAGCGATCGTTTCCTGCATTTGTGTTTGATTAAAGCAATAACCATTACGCTCTAGTAATGTTGTTAATTCTGTCTCAGACAGTAAAAAGAACAGCATTGCGGTATCTGCTTGCTTGCTAACCTGATAGCGATTGACATCATCCCCTTTTGCCTCCAGGATTAAATTCACCTGCTGATTACAGAACGACTGCACATCAAATTCTTGCAAGCGATCAAACCCTTCGTACTGGCTTAAAATACCGTCGTCGCCAAAAACTATATGCATCTTCCGGCTTACAATATCCCAATGGTTGATTTCTTCCTGGCTCAAGTTGAGGCGATCGCAGAATTCACGACAACAGGAAGCTGGCAGTAGATCCAGGACTTCTTGCGTTCGGCAGAGCGTCCAGACAGCCATGACGTTTGTGTAGGTGTTATTGTTGATACCAGGAGTTTCGGCATCTGGGTAAGCGGTATGATATTCATCCGGCCCCATTACCCCACAGATTTCGTAGCGATCGCACTCAGGATTATAGGTGGCAATACTGGCCCAAAAGCGGGTAATCTCAACCATCATCTCTGCCCCGTAATCCATCAGGAAGGCAAGATCGTTCGTCAGGCTGTAGTAACGCCACAGATTACAGGCAATGATGGCATTAATGTGATGCTGCAAGTTTGTGCGATCGCGCATCCAATGCTCTGAAAGCAGGTTGAACTGAAAACGGGGTGTCTCTTCACGTCCGGTGCTGGCACTGCGCCAGGGAAACATCGCACCTTTGTAGCCGTGTTGATGGGCGAGAATTTTTGCTGCACTCAGGCGACGGTAACGGTATAGCAGCATTGAGCGGGCAATTTCTGGAAAACGGCAGGCAAGAAACGGCAGCACAAAGGTTTCATCCCAAAAAATGTGTCCGCGATAATCCTCCCCGTGCCACCCCCGCGCCGGGACTCCCACATCTAAATCGGCTGTATGAGGCGAAACTGTTTGCAGGATATGAAAGATATGCAACCGTAACGCCCGTAAATTTTCCACTGGTTCAAGCTCAATATCACAGCGCATCCACAGCCGTTTCCAGGCAAATTGATGAGCATTTAGGAGTTCGGCAAAGCTGGGAGCGTCCAAGATTGCTTGCCTTGCTGCTGAAGCCGTTTCAGCGATCGCGTGGTCACGGGAGGTGTAGAGGGCAGCAATTTTCTCAATTTTGATTACTACACCTTGATCAACTTGAAACCGCAACCGCTCGCCAATTTGTGCAGTTTTGCGATCGACAGTTCGGGGCAAGTTTACTTCATAGCTATTGACAAAAATACGAGTACGTGCTGCTATAGCTATCTCGATCCGAGACTGCTTGGTTCGCACCAGCAACCAAATGCCCTCTGGTTGAACGAAGAGGCAGGGGGACTCGGGGCCCCTTCTGGGGATAGGGGGAAGAGGGGGCAGGGGGAAAGAATTCTCTCCTTTTCTCCCCGCTTCCTGCTTCTTGTCCTCTTCTCCCCCACTTCTAATAATATGTGGTTCTCGTAAAGAGCGGGAAGCTAGTGCAACAGGTGAGGATTCGACCCCACCTGAACTATCCTCCTTGCTCCCTGCCCCCTGCTCCCTTGCTTCTTCAATGGTTCCAGTTGTTAATGGCTCCAGATGTTGCTTATTGTAAGGTTCGTAGCGTTTGACATTGTTGTTCGTCACCTGTCCGTCGATCGCCGAGCGAATTTCCAGCTCACCTGACCAGTTTTCGGCGGTTAGCTGAAGTTGCAATCCAGCAAGGTGGGGTTGAGCCATACTGACAAACCGTTGCTCGTGCAGCGTGGTTTGTCGTCCCTGCGGATCGCGAAATTGGATCTGACGATGCAGAACCCCACCTTTGAGATCCAGCGTTTGGCGGTAAGTCAGAATTTCAACCGTATCAATGGAAAACCAGTCTCCGCCATCAATGCGAAATGTTAGCGGCAGCCAGTTGGGTAGATTGACCAGCGATTCATCATCGGACGCTTCACCTTCAACACATGTTACCGAGCGGTTATAAAGACCTGCCCGGTAGGTTCCAGGGTAGTGGATCTCGTCGGCTGTCGCCTCGATCGCCACCGCACGAGTGACAAAATAGCCATTACCCAGCGCACAGAGTGCTTCCCGATGCCCTTCATCTTTTGGATCGTACCCATCAAAAACTAAGCTCCAAGCATCTTTGGAGTCGTGAGTGTTGTTATGAGAGAACATAAGCTTGGGGTGCGAGTCGTTGGAACATGGTATCAATTTCCGATCGCGTCGGATAGGCTGGTTGAGAACCATACCGGGTGACGGTGGCAATATCCTCCTTTGTCCAGATGTTATTTGCATTTCCAGCTAAGATAATTCCCTTTTTACCATCAGGGGGTACAGTAATCATCGAAACACCCGTCGGTTTGCCCTCAATTGTATTTACATATTGAAGGTCTACCTCAATCTCCCGGAGGGGTTTGAGCGCCTGTTCTGCCAGTGTGTCAGTACCGACATGAGCAATAAGCACAGCAGGAAGACCTAGTTTCCGAGCAAGATAGGCAACATTAGCAGCCTTGCCTCCACTCAGTTGAAGAAAATCACTAGCAAGCAGCGTTTCACTGAGGTTTGGACGGCGATCGACTCGTACCTGAAAATCAGCATTAACGCTACCGAGAGATATTATGCTTCCCTGAGTCATGATGTCTTGTATTTTTAGATTAAATAGTTAATCTCTCAATGAAGATTGTCAGTTGCCAGACTGCGAAAACAATCTCACTAGTTGCATTAAAGCGTTTTCTATTAAGACAAGCATCTAGCTTAAGTTCACTCTGAAGCACCCGCGATGCCTACGGCGGGCTACGCCTACGCAAACTGCTCCCGATCCCAGTTCAGATTTAAGCCAAAAGGTAGGGTAATTCTTTAAACAGGTGCAGTATTAGGGGGAAAGATGCTGATGGTAGTGGAGGGATTTAGCGATCGCCCAGTTGCGGTATTTTTCGACACCGATGCTAAACGTAATCAAACCAACTGGTGGCAACCAATCACACAACAGCTGCCAGTAGGTGGTTTACTAATCACAGATATGGGCTTTTATGGATTTGAGTGGTTTGATGCCCTAACCAGACAAAACCCACTTCCGTGGGTTATAAAACAATACGGTTCAGATAAGCTTTTTTTTCTCCCCCTGCTTCCCCTGCATCCCCTGCTCCCCCTGCCTGCCTCAAGGGAGAAATTTCCTTAACTGAACCGTATTGGGTTATAAAACCTTTCTAATAAGGAGAAAGAATTATGAAATTTGGTTACACGGTCATTTGGGTAGACGATGTAGTTAAAACAGTTGAGTTTTACGAAAAAGCCTTTGGTCTGGTTCGTCGCACTCTCCAGGATAAAGGACAATCTATCTGGGCGGAAATCGAAACCGGAAATACCACACTAGCTTTCTCTTCTAGTAGCGAAGCACAGAAGTTATTTCCTGGTGGCTGCCATCCCAACGACGCTACACAACCACCGGCATTAATCCAGATATCATTTATTACTCCTGATGTTGGCAGCGCTTATATGAGAGCGATCAGCGCTGGTGCAAAAACACTAGATGCCCCTAAATCTCAGCCTGGAGGAAAAACTATTGCTCGTGTCCGCGATCCCAATGGTGTGCTAGTGTCGTTGGTGAGTGGCTAATAGCGATCGCTATCTTGAAATTGGTAATTCCCATATCGCAAGTTTTTCATTGATTCGGGCATCAAACAAGCAAAGCTATAATTACCGTAGCCTCTAGCCACGTTCCATACTTCTATGACCGCCCATACCCGCAAGACTTATCCACGCAATGACAAAACACCAGGAGGGAAAGTCCCTAATTCTGACGAGATTGATATCGATCGCAGTGAAGTGACGACTCAAACACATCGCTTGCTCCGTCGTGGCATTCCTTATGGCCCGGTGTCTCCTTCAACGCCAAATAATCCGCTACAAGACCGGAACTTTGTCGATCGCGGTCTCCACTTTTTGGCTTATCAGACTTCGATTGTAGATCAATTTGAGTTTGTCACCAGGTTATGGGCTAACAATCCAAACTTTAGTGAGGAGGCGGCTAAAGGTCATGAGTTTGAAGGTAAATTAACTCTTGGTCACGATCCGATTATTGGTCAAAGTGAAAATAATAAACTAAATGGCGATCGCACACGCAAGTTCTTTATCCATCTTGAGGATGACCAAAATAAACCTCAAACTAAGGAGTTG
This sequence comes from Nostoc sp. ChiQUE01b, assembly GCF_034531255.1. Taxonomy (NCBI): domain Bacteria; kingdom Bacillati; phylum Cyanobacteriota; class Cyanophyceae; order Nostocales; family Nostocaceae; genus Nostoc; species Nostoc sp. ChiQUE01b. The sequence goes on from NZ_JAVRBM010000015.1 coordinate 133,783, forward strand.
ACTGCACCTGAAGACTGGGTAATCCCTACTGGTGGCGGCTACTTCTTTGCACCCTCGATTTCTGCTTTGAAAGATGTATTGACAAAATAAGGATTTGAGGTATATAAGTGCTGAACCATTTTGTGGCGATCGCACCGAACTGCAAACTTCCCCAGTTTTGTCTGTCAATAAATGCCAGCGCTTATACCACAGTGGTCGATATCATGGGGTTTGTAGACCATTAGGGAAATAATGAATTATGAATTTTGTTTTACATCATTCATAATTCATTTATTTTTCTCTATTCCCCAATCTTAAACCTCAAATTTATGGATTCAAATCCAGCATTGTGTGCTGCGATCGCCAATTACATTACCACCAGTCCCCAGCAACGAATTACTTTCGCCCAATTCATGGACATGGTATTATACCAACCTGAATACGGCTACTATTCCAGCGATGCACTCAAAATTGGCTTTAAAGGTGGTGATTTTTTCACTTCTGTCAACCTCTGCTCTGACTTTGGCGAGTTACTAGCAGAACAATTTTTGCAAATGTGGGAGATTCTAGGAAAACCTCTACCCTTTTCTCTGGTAGAAATGGGAGCAGGTCAAGGATTGCTGGCATTGCATATCCTTAAATATCATCAACAGCACTACCCAGATTTTTTTACCGCGCTGGAGTACATCATTATTGAAAAGTCTCCAACTTTAAGACAAGAACAGCAGCAACGCTTGCAAGATTTCCCTGTGCGTTGGTGCAATTTTGAAGATATACCACCAAATGCGATCGCTGGTTGCTTTTTCTCTAATGAGTTAGTTGATGCGTTCCCCGTGCATCAATTCATCCTAGAAACGGGAGAACTCCGAGAAATTTATGTAACCACAAATCAGAATGAAAAAGAAACCAATGCCCCATGCCCATCATTTGTGGAAGTCACAGGGGAACCTTCAACGCCCCAACTAGCTGAACATTTGGATTTACTGGAAATAAACTTAACCCAAAGTGCATATCCCGATGGCTACCGTAGTGAAATTAATTTAGCTGCTCTAGACTGGTTGAGTATAGTAGCAGACCGCTTGCAGCACGGCTATGTGTTAACAATTGATTATGGCTACCCCGCCAGTCGTTACTATAATCCCAGGCGATCGCAGGGAACACTACAGTGTTATTACCAACATCGTTTCCATGATAACCCTTATATTAATATTGGGGGACAAGATATCACTGCCCATGTTGACTTTACAGCTTTAGAACGCTGGGGCCAGAAGTGTAACTTAAAGAATGTTGGTTTTATCCAGCAGGGATTGTTTTTGATGGCATTGGGGTTAGGCGATCGGATTGCAGCCCTTTCTGATCAAAAACGATCTCTCTCGCAGTTACTACAGCATCGGGACGCACTACACCAACTTATAGATCCCACAGGACTCGGCGGCTTTGGAGTCTTGATTCAGAGCAAAGGTCTGGACAAGACAGAAATTTCTCAACCATTAAAAGGATTGATCCTACCAGAGTAAGCGTAAAGAAAGAAAAGTTAAAACTCTATTTAAGAATGCAGTATCAGTCTTATTTGGACTAGCATAACAGTGATTACTGTAAAGTTAAATACACTACCAAAGTAATAATTATGTCCACTCATGACCTGTTAATGCTGGTAACACTACTTACCCCCGGTATTTTACTTTCAGTGATAATAATGTTGACTTTTGCTGCCGGTGGTTGATTGCCAGAGTTAGGGAGTAAGAAAACTGGGATTTAGGATTGTATTTGAAATTTCAAATTATTACTTCCCAACCGAATTTGAATCAAACAATGCGATGTTCGTGATGGGCTATGACGCTCGTTCGCCCTTGGCGTCTCCCTCTGGGAGAAGACTCGCTCTAAGCGTTGGCGCAGCCTCTCTAAGAGTTGCTATGCCAAAAGCTTTACGCTTCTCTACGAGACGCTACGCGAACGCTATCGGTGACGCTGTATTAAAGGAACGTAAAAAATGAAGGTGGCATTTCTGGGAACTGGACTGATGGGACTACCAATGGCTCAAAGGTTATTAGCCGCAGATATACAGCTAGTTGCCTACAATCGTACCTCAGAAAAATTAGCACCACTACAAGCAGCTGGGGCTGAAATTGCTACACATCCCCGCCACGCCATTAGTGCTGCTGAGTGCGTAATTCTCATGTTGACTAATGCCCCAGCCATTTATAATGTCTTGCTTTCAGATACTGCTTCGCAAACTTTGGAAGGACGTACAATCATCCAAATGGGAACAATTACGCCCACAGAAAGCCAGGAAATTAGAGATGCAGTTGTTGCTGGTGGAGGTGAGTACTTAGAAGCGCCCGTATTAGGGAGTATCCCAGAAGCAAAAGCTGGCAAGTTGAATGTTATGGTAGGGGCCGAGGCAGAACAATACGAACGCCACTTGAAGTTACTCCAAAATTTTGGGACAGAACCTTTACTTATTGGGACAGTGGGATCTGCGGCGGCGCTGAAATTGGCACTAAATCAACTAATAGCTTCTTTAACAACTAGCTTTGCTCTGAGTCTAGCTTTTGTCCAGCGTCAAGGTGTCGATGTGGATGTGTTTATGCAAATCTTGCGCGATAGTCCACTTTACGCACCTACCTTTGACAAAAAGTTACAACGGATGTTAGATGGCAATTATGCCGATCCCAATTTCCCTACAAAACACTTGCTTAAAGATACGGAATTATTTATCTCGGAAGCGAAATCTCAGAGTTTGGATCTCAGCAGTATTAAAGGAGTGCGGCAAATCTTGCAAACAGCCGTAAAAATGTCATTTGCTGATGATGATTACTCATCACTATTTTCAGTCATTAAGGAATGGGGAGAAGCGATCGGAGAATAAATTTTTGTAGAGAATAAGAGAATCAAGGAGGTGATATTGAGTGCTACACAAAGCGATCCAAGTCCGTTTATACCCAATTAGAGCAGAGGGAATCAGAATGCTAAAGGTGAGCCAGTGCGATCTTGGGGTCTCACGGCAGTTGCTTCAAGCCGGGGAACCCGTCCAACGCACTGCCTCCCCAAGTAGAGCAACTGGCGAACCCGTAAGGGCGGATGGTGACGCTCGTTCGCCCTTGGCGTCTCCCTGTGGGAGAAGACTCGCTAACGCTTCGCTATCAGCCGTCTCTGCTGTAGGAGGAGAGGTAAGACCAACAATGGGACGAAAGTCTCATTTGAGGCAGTCGCCTATGAGTACAGAAGCTCAGACTTCAGCCGTAGGTAAGTCTGGGTAGTTCACAAGGATATTACTGGCCATTAGTAGTAGTTGATTGGGGAAATGGCAGAGATTCAGTCTGAGGCTGAGGCACAGACGAAGGCTGAGGTTCAGGTTGAGGATTGAGAAATTCCTGCCAAGTCTTTATTTGCTCTTGCGCTGAACTGTAAGCAGCACTACCGCGTGGAATCGATTTGGCAATATCAATCCCTCTAGCAATATCAGACTGACCTTGAGTGCGTGCTATTTCTAATAATTGTTGACTCCATTGGTCAATAGCCTGATTCGCATCCATACGTAAGATGCTATTGTTTGAAACTCGATCCGCCAGTCGTATTGCTTCAACTAAAGCTTCTGGAGTGCCAGCGACCCCCACTTCCTGGGCTTTTTTCCAGTTTTCTCTAGTGCGGATTTCCCTTTCCCAGTCATTGATCGCAGTTTGTGCTTCTTGTGAAAGCGCCCTTCCCGATGAGGCAATTTGTTGAGCTGTGCTAATGGCGGCGGTGAGATTTCCACTTTGAGCCAGTTCTTGTGCTCGATCTAAATAAGGTTGGTCTTGAATTCGCTCAATCTTTCCTACCCAAGTACGAATTTTTTTCCGTGCTTCTGGATATAATGCACGACCTCTACGAATTTCGCTGGCCTGGGCGATCGCAGCTTGCAAGGAGTTAATATCGTCGAATATTGCGATCTGTTCGGCGCGGTCTAAGTAAGGTTGGTCTTCAATTGTCTCCACTTGGGCATTCCAGCGACCTATCTCTTGTCTAGCTTCTGCGCCTCTAGGGTTACTAGCAGGAATCAGCTGGACTTGGGCGATCGCTGCGGTTAAATTAGGGACTGTTCCCTGGCTAGCCAATATTCTCGCTTTTTCCAGATGGGCAACATCTTCAATTTCCAACTGCCAACGAGCAATTAGTTGCTGTGCTTCGTTATACACTGGTCTGGAGGGATCGATTTGTTGTGCTTGAGCGATCGCTGCCTCTAAACCAGAAACATTACCGATCCAAGCACTCCTTTTGGCGTCAGCTATGGCGATAAAGTCATCAGTTTCGCCTTGCAGTTTCGCACTTTCCGGTATTTGCCTAGCAATATCGAGTGCTTCATCCGCATCTTGCTTGTCTAGTTTCGCCTGTGCCAATTCCAACATTTTGCGTCCAAATGCCGGAATTGCTTCCTGAGCTTTTTGGTAAATGTAACTTTCCTGCCCAATGGACTCGGCTAACTTGATCGCTTCTAGGATGTTATCGACTACTTTGCTGTTTGCTAAACTTTCGGCTTTTCCTAACTTATCGCCATCTTCCCGTGCTGTGGCAATGAGACGATTCAATTGGTCGTATTTAGTACCCGCCCAGTATTGATTGTCTACACGCAGCATTTTAGCGGATAACATGAACGCCGATTGCCAGCGCCGTTCTTTTACTTCGGCGATCGCACCGTTGTATGTGGCTTCAGCCTTTGACCAAATCGACTGCCATTTGTCAACTTGTTCATCAACTAATTTATAAGCTGCTACATCTTCGGGTATCTTACGAGCAGTGGCGATCGCTTCCTCCAAATTCCCAGTTTGGAAACTTTGATCGGCTAGCTTCAAAATATCCCGCGACCATTCTTCAATGAAACGATCGATTTCTCCATGCAACGGGTGATTTTGTGGTAGTTGCTTCACCAGAGCGATCGCTTGCAATAAGTCGTTCACTGTTTGCTTAGAAGCCGCTAACTGAGCGCAATGTAGTCGTACAGAAGCACTAGCTAGCGGCCAGAAAATCGATGGGCAATTAGGGGCAGCTGGCAACTTGAAAAGCATTGCCATTGCCAAGAATCCTACACTGCCGGGAATCAACATTAGTAGTACTAGCCACAATGTCCAGCTTTTCATCCAGCGTGGCCATTTCCCAGAAGTACTACTGAGTTGGGCAGTTTCTTCTGAATGACTATTTATAGGTAATCCTTTCGTATGGTTTTTTTTTCGCCGCTTCACTGACTTGGAGGTAGAACCAGTAGCTGGGACATCAAATGGCTGAGTTTCACCGAATTGTTCTGTTCGGGATAATCTTTGGTTTTGATCTGGCTCTCTTCCACTGGCTCTTGACCAACTGTCTGGAATATCCCGCTCTGTCATCTCTCACACCAAAATAATTGAATAGCGCTCTGTCTTTAGGTTGATAATTCCATTGTTGACATAGTAACTTTCTCGTCATTAAAAAGCTACTTTTTTGATTATCTCTCTCTACAGAGTACCATGATCAATCTGAAAAATCAGTGTTATTTTATACTTTATCCTCAAACAGCAGATTCGGCTTGCAAATCGCAAATTAGTTGAGCTAACTGATCGCTACTTGCCTGATAGACGTTGCCGCAAAAGTCGCAAGTTGCCTCAGCACCATCATCCTTAATAATCATATCTTGCAGTTCAGCTTCTCCCAAAATCTTCAGTGCCCCCAAAACGCGATCAAAAGAGCAACCACAGTGGAAGCGCAGCATTTGGCGTTCGGAAAAGATTTCCAACCCCATGTCTCCCAATAAGTCACCAAAAATTTCAGGTAACGTCTTCCCAGCTTGCAACAATGGCGTAAATCCTGCTAGACCAGAAACCCGTGATTCCAACGTTTCTACTAAAGCTTCGTCTCTGGCGGCTTTGGGCAATACTTGTATCAGTAACCCTCCAGCAGCAGTTACTCCCGCTGCTCCCACGAACACACCTAAAACTAAAGCCGAAGGTGTTTGTTCGGAATTCACCAGATAATGAGCTACATCATCACCAATTTCGCCAGAAACTAGTTCTACAGTACTAGAGTAAGGATAACCATAACCAATATCTCGCACAACGTAGAGGTAGCCGCTACCCACAGCACCACCAACATCTAATTTACCTTTGGCGTTGGGAGGCAATTCTACAGATGGATTCCCAACATATCCGCGTACCGTACCATCTAAGCCTGCATCTACTAATATGCCACCCAAAGGCCCATCGCCCTTAACGCGGACATTCACCCTTGAGCCAGTTCGCTTCATACTAGAAGCCATTAACAAGCCCGCCGTCATAGTCCGACCTAGTGCTGCCGTTGCCACATAAGAAAGCTTGTGGCGCTGCCGTGCTTCTTCGCGGATTTCTCACAAAATCTGAAAAAATGGGATCAAAAACTGCGACAATGTA